>CAMLRV010000045.1 GCA_946482495.1 uncultured Flavobacteriia bacterium | reverse complement strand
CCTGTGACCTTCGGGTTATGAGCCCGACGAGCTGCCTACTGCTCTATCCCGCGATATATGTTTAAATCAATTTGTCAATTTCAAAAAACTAAGTAAAGATTACTCTTCCTTAATTCGAGTGCAAATATACAACCTTTTTTGATTCCCACAAGGAATTTATGAAAAAATTATTTCTAGAGAATTTTTATATTCTAAATTGTTAACTTTAAGCATTATATTTACCAAACAAAATTTAAAATATGTTTTTAAAATATAAAATAGTTTTAATTTTGGTTTTTATGTTTTCGGCAACATTTGCACAAAAAACCGTTCAAGGTCAGGCTGTTTGGGTTGCATATACGGGTCACTACCAATTAGCCAAAAAATTCGGCACCCATTTAGAAGTGCAATGGCGTGGTGATGCTAATTTCGAGCAAAACAAACAAAATTTATTCAGAATTGGCGGAATGTATTATTTAAAAAAGAACATAACACTGAGCGCTGGCTATGGATTAATAAAAACTTACAATTCATCTTTAAACGATTTTTTTACAGAAAACAGAGCATGGGAACAAGTGCAATTCAATCATAATTGGAATGGAAATTTACACTTAATCTCACATCAATTTCGTTTAGAACAACGTTTTGTAGATAATATAGTTCTGAATATTGACGATGAAGTTGTGGTGGAAGCTACAAATTATCAAAACCGATTTAGGTATTTAAACAGAAATTCATTTCATTTGTTTAAATTTAATAATGACAGAAATAAAGCATATGCTATTTTACAAGATGAAGTGTTTTTTAATTTAGGGAACAATAATGTGAATGCAAATTTTTTTGATCAAAACAGACTTTTAGTTGGCTTTGGAATTAATTACGAAGACATCATCCGACTGGAAATTGGCTATTTAAATCACTTCGCAACATCTAGCATAGGAAATAATAACATGAATCATAATATCTCCATGAGTATTGCACATAATTTAAACTATACCTCAAATAAAACCAATAACTAAACATGAAACTAACTTTAAAATTATTATTATTCTTTTTAAGTGTTCACTTTACTTACGCACAAAACATTATCTCTGGTACCGTAAAAGAAGAAACTACCAACAATCCACTCTCAAACGTTTACGTATTTATTTCGGAATTAAACAAAGGTGCAATTACAGATGAATTAGGAAACTTTTCCATTCACACAGCAGCAAAAGGTAAATTTCACTTTCAATTTTCAAGCTTTGGTTTTGAAACTCATGTACAAGAAGTTTACATTAAAAAAGATGAACCAAATTCAGTTTTAGACATAATTTTAAAAAGACAAATTATTGAAATTAATGAAGTTGTAATCACAAGCGCATTCGAAAATGAGCAAAAGAAAAACACTTTTAAAGTGGATGTTGTTGACAGTAATGACATTCAAAAAGTGGGAGGATTTACAGTTATGGACGTTTTAAATAAAGTCCCAGGAATTGATGCTACAACAACTGGAACATTAATTTCAAGACCTGTAATTAGAGGTTTGTCAAGTAACCGAGTTTTAACAGTGATTGACGGAGTTCGATTTGAAACACAACAATGGGACGATGAACACGGAATTGGCGTAAACGAAAATGGCTTAGACCGAATTGAAGTAATTAAAGGCCCAGAAAGTTTATTATACGGTCCGGAAGCCATGGGCGGAGTAATTAATTTTATCAAATCAAGACCAGCTGCAGTAGGTACTATTAAATCATCTGCCTTTACTTCTATGTCTACAAACAATTTAGGCTGGAGAGCTTTAGCCAATGTAGACGGTGCAAAAGAAAAATTTAATTGGGGATTTAGCGGATTAGGTAAATTACATTCCGATTATTTTATCAACAATCAATCGTTCCGAGTTCCTAACACTCGATTATTAGAATATGGTGCAAAAGCATATATTGGAACAGATAGAAAATGGGGCTCTACCAACTTATCATATACTTACAATCAAGCCTTTTTCGGAATTTTAGATGGAAAAGATATTAGTTTTGGTCCGAATGGAGAAATTATAAATTCAGATATTGAAAAAGAAAAATATCCTTTTGAAATTGAAGCGCCATATCACGCTGTAGTAGACAACCGAGTTACTTCTACTTCTACGTTCTTAACTGGAAAATCAAAATTTGATGTAGTTTTAGGATATCAAAATAATCACCGTTCAGAAAATGAAGAATTAACGGGCGTAAAAAAAGGATACAGATATGTAGATATGACTTTACAAAGTATAACATATAACGTAAAATGGTATGCCCCAAAATGGAACAGATTTTCAACTATAGTTGGAACTCAAGGTATGCTTCAAAACAATAAAAATAATTCTGGCGCGGCGACCGTTTTAATTCCAGATGCAAAAATTAACGATTTTGGTTTATTTGCTGTAAGTAAGTTTGACTATAATAATTTCAACTTCACTTTAGGAACACGTTATGATTCTAGAGAATTAAATACAGAAACTACAAACGGATTCAATTATACAATTCCTGAAATTTCAAGATCATATAATAACATGAGTACTTCTGTTGGTTTAGCATATACGATTTTAAAAGATTTAACTTTAAGAACAAGTTTTGCAACTGGATATCGCTCACCAAACTTGAATGAATTGACTTCAAATGGCTACAAACTAGAATCTCGCAGATTTGAAACGGGTAATGCTAATTTCGAAAAAGAACATAATAACCAATTTGATTTTAATGCAACTTATGCAACAAAATCAGTAACTTTAGAAGCTTCTTTCTTCTCTAATCGAGTAAACAATTATATTTACATTGCTCCAACTGGTAATTTAGTTCCTAACAACACCAATCCTTCAGACATGGTTGCTGAATATAAATTTTACCAATCAAATGCTGAATTAACAGGTGGAGAAGCAAAATTAGATATTCATCCAATAAATTTAAAATGGTTCCGTTTCGAAACAAAATATGCTACTTTAGAAGGAAAAAGAACGGACGACAATTCAAATTTACCAATGATGTCTCCAACAAAATTATCAAATACCTTATATTTTAATTTTAATGATTTTGGGAAATTCTCAAAATCATCCTTTAGCATTAATTTAGCTTCCACAATGGATCAAAATAAGGTTGAAGCAAATGAATTAAAAACTAAAGGATATTCAATTTTAAATTTAGGTGTTTTCACCACATATAAAAAAGTTGATTTCACTTTAACTGCAAATAACGTTTTAGATAAAGAATATGTAAATCACATGTCGAGATTCAGACAATTTAATATTTCTGAACCTGGATTAAATATTTGCATTAGCGCTAAGAAAAATTTCTAGAACACATAAATCATAAAAAATAAAAACCGTCTTGATATAATTGGGGCGGTTTTTTTAATTCAATAAAAATAAATGAATTCTATAATTTATAAGTTTAGATTTTTATTTTTGCCCAAAATTTACAACTAAAAACCTCAACAACATGAAAAAAATTGCTTTAATGGTATTCTTTTTATTAAAGTTTACTTTGACAGAAGCACAAATTGGTGTAGGAACCACAACTCCTGAAGCTGCATTAGACATTACTTCTTCTACAAACGGAGTGCTTGTACCAAGAGTTGCTTTAACTTCAAAAAACTCTAGTTCGCCAGTTGTTAACCCAAATGGCGGTGCAATTGTAAACGGAACATTAATTTACAACACTGCAACAGCTGGAGCTACTCCAAACAATGTTGTGCCTGGATTTTATTATTGGGAAGGTGCAGCTTGGATAGCAGTAAATGGAGATGGAAGTAAAAATTGGTCTTTATTAGGTAATTCAGGTACAAATTCAACCAATAATTTCATTGGAACTACAGATAATACTGATGTTGTTTTTAAAAGAAACAATACAAACGCTGGATTATTACACTCAAGCAATACTGCATTTGGAGTTTCCGCTTTTTCAAATAATACGGCTGGTATTGATAATACTGCAATTGGACAAAATACTTTGCTTACCAATACTTCTGGAAATAGCGCTGTGGCAGTAGGTCAAAATGCACTTCGTGGTAACACAACTGGCGCTAGTAATGTAGCCGTAGGACAAGGTGCATTATATACAAATTCTACAGGGAATTACAACACTGCTATTGGTCAAAATGCTTTAAATTTAAACACCGCATCAAACAATTTAGCCATTGGTCGTTTAGCTTTAAACACTAATTCAACAGGAACTCAAAATATTGCTGTTGGAAATAGCACCTTGTTTAATAGCACCACATCATCAAATAATGTTGCTGTCGGATATAATTCCTTATCTACAAATACAATAGGCGCAAGAAATATTGGAATTGGAACAACAACTCTTAGTCTTAATTCAACTGGTAATGATAATTTAGCAATTGGTCATGGAACATTAGCAGCTAATACAATGTCTAACAATTTAGCTATTGGATCTAATGCTTTAGACGCAAATACAAGCGGCACACCAAACCTAGCTATTGGTGTAGACGCTTTAGGAGCAAACGTTACCGGAACAAATAATGCTGCTGTTGGTTACAATACACTTTTACTAAATACAGGTTCTGGAAATGTTGCATTAGGACAAACAGCTGGAAATAGTAATACTACAGGTTCAAACAACACATTTATTGGCTATAATTCTGATGCAGGAGGAGGAGGTTTATCCAATGCCACAGCAATTGGAGCCAATTCCGTTGTTAATGCTTCGAACTCTATAGTTTTAGGAAACGCTGCTAATGTTGGAATCGGAACTAACAATCCAGTTTATGCAAAACTACAAGTAGTAGGTTTTTCAATTTTTACAGCTACAAATACAGCATTTACAGGAACAACACGTGCTCCTTATATACGAGGAAACGACACCTATTCAACAGCCACGACTCCTGATTATTCTTGGTACAATTCTGACCAAACTGGAATGTTCCACCCTGCCGCATCTACAGTTGCTTTTTGTGCGAATGGCGTTGGAGAAACCATGCGAATCAATGGTTCAGGAAATGTAGGAATTGGATGTAATGCGCCTGCTTATAAACTACATGTTATTGGAGATATTTCTTCTTCAGCTACTGTACGTAGTACTTTTGCAGTAGTAACAGGGGCAATTGCAGCTTGTTCAGATGGTCGATACAAAAAAAATATTTTACCCTTAAAAAGTTCTTTGGATAAAGTAATGCAACTTCGTCCAGTTACTTACAATTGGAAAACGGAAGAATTCCCTAACAAACATTTTACGAATGATCTGCAAATAGGTTTTATTGCCCAAGAATTAGAGAAAATAATCCCACAAGTTGTTCATACCGATGTTGCAGATAATAATTACAAATCGGTTGATTATGGTCGATTAACACCAGTTTTGGTTGAGGCTATGAAAGAACAACAAGTTCAAATAGAGAAACTTCAAAAAGAAGTTGAAGAATTGAAAAAAGCTAAGTCAGAATATGACAGTTTAAAGGCAGAAATTGAAGCAATAAAAAATTCTTTAAAAACTTCAGCACAAAATTAAATCATAAAAAAATCCGTCAAGAAAATTTCAGGACGGATTTTTTTTATTTTTATAATTCGTAAATCTAAAATCGTAAATCTAAATTAGATTACATCATTCCAGGCATTCCTCCGCCCATTGGACTAGGAGCAGCGTCTTCTTTAATTTCGATTAAAGCACATTCTGTAGTTAAAATCATTCCAGCTACAGAAGCTGCATTTTCTAAAGCTACACGAGTTACTTTTTTCGGATCGATAATTCCAGCCGCTAACATTTGAACATATTCTCCAGTTTTCGCATTAAAACCGAAATCAGCAGAACCATCAATTACTTTAGCAATTACCACAGAACCTTCTCCACCAGCATTTTCAACAATAGTTCTTAATGGTGCTTCAATTGCTCGAGAAATAATATGAATTCCAGTTAATTCATCAGCGTTCTCAGATTTTAAATTCGCTAAAACTGATTTTGCTCTTACTAAAGCTACTCCACCACCAGCAACGATTCCTTCTTCAACCGCAGCACGAGTTGCGTGTAAAGCATCATCTACTCTATCTTTTTTCTCTTTCATTTCCACTTCAGAAGCAGCACCAACATATAAAACGGCTACTCCACCAGCTAATTTTGCCAAACGCTCTTGTAACTTTTCTTTATCATAATCAGAAGTTGAAGTTTCCATTTGAGCTTTAATTTGGTTCACACGAGCTTTGATTAAATCTACTTCACCAGCACCATTTACAATTGTTGTATTGTCTTTATCGATAGAAATAGTTTCGGCAGTACCTAACATCTCTAAAGTTGAGTTTTCTAATGAATACCCACTTTCTTCAGCAATTACAGTTCCTCCAGTTAAAATTGCAATATCTTCTAACATGGCTTTTCTTCTGTCTCCGAAACCTGGTGCTTTAACAGCCGCAATTTTTAATCCTCCACGTAATTTATTCACTACTAAAGTTGCTAACGCTTGTCCGTCTACATCTTCAGCAATAATTAATAACGGACGACCTGATTGTGCAACTGGCTCTAAAATTGGCAATAACTCTTGTAAGTTAGAGATTTTTTTATCGTATAATAACACATAAGGATTACTTAGTTCTGCAATCATTTTGTCTGCATCTGTAACAAAATATGGAGATAAATAACCTCTGTCGAATTGCATCCCTTCTACCACATCTACGTAAGTATCCGTTCCTTTTGCTTCTTCAACAGTGATAACTCCTTCTTTTCCAACTTTCGTGAAAGCTGTAGCGATTAAATCACCAATCGTTTCATCGTTATTCGCTGAAATAGAAGCAACTTGTTTAATTTTTTCTGAAGAATCACCAACAGATTGCGTTTGTTTTGCTAAATCGGCAACAATTTCTTCAACTGCTTTGTCAATTCCACGTTTTAAATCCATTGGATTAGCTCCAGCAGCTACGTTTTTCAATCCTTCTTTTACGATTGCTTGCGCTAAAACAGTAGCAGTTGTAGTACCATCTCCCGCTAAATCATTCGTTTTTGATGCAACTTCTTTCACCATTTGCGCACCCATATTTTCTAATGGATCTGCTAATTCAATTTCTTTTGCTACAGAAACTCCATCTTTTGTAACTGTTGGTCCACCAAATGATTTAGAAATAATTACGTTTCTACCTTTTGGTCCTAAAGTTACTTTTACAGCGTTTGCTAAAGCATCTACACCACGTTTTAAACCGTCACGTGCTTCTATATCAAATTTTATATCTTTTGCCATTGTATCTTTTATTTATTTTTTTGACTTTCTACTTAATTCGGATTAAAGAATAGCGTAAATTTCGTCTTCACGCATGATTAGGTAATCTTTACCTTCATATTTCAATTCTGTTCCTGCATATTTACCGTACAAAACTGTATCTCCAACTTTCACGGTCATTGTATAATCGGCTTTACCAGCTCCAACGGCAACTACAGTTCCCTTTTGCGGTTTTTCTTTTGCTGTATCTGGAATAATAATTCCTGATGCAGTAGTGGTTTCTGCTGCAGAAGGTTCAATTACTACTCTATCTGCAATAGGTTTAATACTTAATGACATAATCAAATGAATATATTAGTTTATTTTTCGATTTTTTTTGATTCAGAAATTATGCCAACGCACAATTTCTGACAATTTTACTTAAATAAAAATGCCAGCACTGACAGGCTGGCATTTTTTATATATTTTTTCAAATATTTATTTTTTTGTTGTATCCGCTGGAGTTGTAGTCGCAGCTGGAGTTGTTTTTGCAGGTGCAACAGGTGCAGCAGCTGGTGCAATATTTTCGTCAACTAATTTAGAACCTCCAACACCACCGTTGAAACTTAAACTAGATAATAAGATTAATACAATTAATGAACCTCCTAGAACCCAAGTAGCTTTTTCTAAAAAGTCAGTAGTTTTTTGTACACCTCCCATTTGACCACCACCACCAAAAGATGAAGATAAACCTCCACTCTTAGGATTTTGAACCATAATAGTTAAGATCAATAAGAAACATACGATGATGATTAATGCTAAAAAAATTGTAAATGACATAACTTGTGTATTAATTATTTTGTTGTAAAATTTTTATATTTCTAATTCGGTCTGCAAAGAAACTACTTTTTTCTGGATATTTCAAAATTAAAATATCATAAGCTTGTATGGCTTTTGCATATTTTTTTTGCTCTAGATAAATTTGAGCCAACGTTTCCGTCATAATTGACGAGGGCATTTCGTTGCTTTTAGCAATATTTGCTGGCGCTGACACATTCTCCTTTGCTTGTGGAATTCTCGGGTTTAGCTCGATAAATTTTTCAATTAAATCGAATTTTTTTTCTAATTCAGATGAAATTTCTGGTTTTTTTTCATCTTCTGAGCGAACAATTGGTGCCATTTTAGACAATTGTAACCATTCAGAAAATGAATGCGTTTCATTTTTTTCAAACTGAAATGGTTTTCCAATTTCCAATTCTGCTTCTAAAATTTCATTTTGCGTTTTAGCTTCTTCATTTGGTACAAACTCGGTACGAATAGTTCTATCTGAAACTAAATTCGAAGTTATATCGACGGTTAATCCTTCTTCTTGAACCAATTCAAAATCAGTAACCACAATATTTTGAATTTCTGCTTGGTATTTATCGTATACTTCTTGTTGAAAAATTTTAAAATCATCGGAAGTGATAAAATCGAACAACACGCTTCTATCTGTGGTATGCGCTGCGGTTTTCTTCAATTCGTAATTATATCTAAAACTTTCCTGATTATATAAACCTTTTAAATACAAAGCACGAGCACTTTGATAAAAAGGAAATTCTTGTACAATAGTTTCCAATATCAACGTTTGCTTATCGTTGATAGCCTTAGAATTATTGAGTAAGTTAATATAATCGCTTGTATTCATTTATAAAAGAGCCAAGTAAAAAGGCAAAAGATTAAAGTTCGAAATTTAATAATTAAATTACCATTTGGCTAAAGATTCATTAAAAATATCTTGCGTAATACGTTCATAAATTACATCTAAAGCCGTACTTAAAACACTTGATGGCAATAAATCAGCTGCATAATCATAATAAAATGTAAAACGCTTTTCGAAATTATCTTCTTCTTTATTTTTGTTTGAATATCTTACGTTGATTGTAATTGTCATTCTGTTTTGAGAAGATTCTTGGGCTGCATTGGCTGACATCGGTGTAATACGATACTCAACAATTTCACCTTCATACAACAAATCACCATCAGAACTTACTAAATTTAAATTGGTTTGATTTAGTATCGTATTTTGCAATTTTTGTGTAAAAGTTCTTTCAATTCCAACTTCTACAATTTCAGCATTATTTTGAAAATAATTAACTTGAAATGTTTTAGCATTAATTTTTCCAGTTCCGGTAAAGTTGTATTTTACATTACAGCTAACTAGCGTAAACAAAGCTAAAATAGCAATTAATTTTATGTATAATTTCATTGTATTTTACAAATCAAATTGTTTAATTTTTCTGTATAATGTTCTTTCAGAAATTCCTAATTCGTCGGCAGCAGCTTTTCTTTTCCCTTTATTTTTTTCTAAAGATTTTTTAATTAATTCTATTTCTTTAGCTTCTAAACTTAAGGTTTCTTCTTCATCAACTGCTTCGGCATACAAATATTCATTATTGAAATCGTCATCATCATCTTCAAATTCTTCTTGCTCAATTTCTTCTTCTACAGGGAGAATTTTTCGATTCGTTTCTTGTTCAAAAATAGCGTTTTTTTCTTCAGAATTACCATAAATTTTCTGAATCAACGATTTATTGTTTTCCTGCACTTTTGCAGTTCCGTTTTGCATTAGTTCTAACGTTAACTTCTTCAAATCAGTTAAATCGCTTTTCATATCGAACAAAACTTTGTACAAAATTTCACGTTCGTTACTAAAATCGGTGGTGCTTTTTTTCTCACCAACTACTTGTAACGAATTACTATCCGAGCTTGGTAAATAGGATTTTAAAGTGGTAACAGAAATATCTCTATTGGTTTCTAACACCGAAATTTGCTCTGCAGAGTTTCTTAATTGTCTAATATTTCCACTCCAACGATAATGCATTAAATAACTCACCGCATCATCAGACAATTTAATTGGAGGCATTTTATATTTATGTGCAAAATCTGCTGCGAATTTTCGAAACAACAAATGAATATCCTCTTTTCTTTCGCGTAAAGCGGGCAAATTAATTTCAACTGTACTTAAACGATAGTACAAATCTTCACGGAATTTCCCTTTTTCAATAGCTTCTATCATATTTACATTAGTAGCAGCCACAATACGAACATTTGTTTTTTGAACTTGAGAAGAACCTACTTTAATAAATTCTCCATTTTCCAAAACACGCAATAAACGCACTTGAGTAGTTAAAGGTAATTCTCCTACTTCATCTAAAAAAATAGTTCCACCATCGGCCACTTCAAAATATCCTTCACGAGTTCCTGTTGCTCCAGTAAACGACCCTTTTTCGTGACCGAAAAGTTCCGAATCTATAGTTCCTTCCGGAATGGCACCACAGTTAACAGCAATATATTTTCCGTGTTTTCTATGTGATAACGAATGAATAATTTTTGGAATACTTTCTTTACCTACTCCACTTTCTCCGGTTACCAATACAGAAATATCTGTAGGAGCAACCTGAATGGCTTTCTCTAAGGCACGATTCAATTTTGGGTCATTCCCAATAATTTCAAAGCGTTGTTTTATGTTTTGAACTGATTCCATTTTAATTGATAATTAATAATTGACAATTAATAATTCTGTTTTTATTGTTAATTATCTATTTAATTCATGATTTCAGAAAACCCTACCGCTTCACCAATTAATGTTGCTGTGGTACAATCTGTAATTTTTACATTAACGAAATCACCTGGTTTGTAATTTTCTTTTGGAAAAACTACCACCGTATTTTGCGAATTTCTTCCCGACCAATGTAAATCAGAACGTTTAGAATCTTTCTCAATTAATACTTCAACTGTTTGACCTACAAAACGTTTTGTACGCTCTAATGCCATTTTTTGTTGCAAGTCGATAATTTCGTTTAAACGACGTTTTTTAACTGGTTCTGGAATATCATCTTCCATTTTTCTAGCTGCTAATGTTCCTGGTCTTTCAGAATACGCAAACATAAATCCGAAATCATATTTCGCATGTTCCATTAAACTTAAAGTATCTTGGTGATCTTCTTCTGTTTCTGTAGGAAAACCAGCAATCATATCTTGTGATAAAGAAATATCTGGAATAATTCTGTAAATATTATCAACCAATGTCATGTATTCTTCACGCGTATGTTGACGATTCATTTCTTTTAAAATTCTAGTACTACCCGATTGAACAGGTAAATGAATGTATTTACAAATATTATGATGCTTTGCCATTACTTCAATAACTTCCAAATGCATATCTTGTGGATTGGAAGTAGAGAAACGGAAACGCATTTTAGGAAATAATGTTGCACATCTGTCTAACAATTGTGCAAAGTCAACTGAAGTGGCTTTTTGCATTTCAGATGCTTTTTCGAAATCTTTTTTCAAACCACCACCGTACCAAAGGTAACTATCCACATTCTGACCTAACAACGTTACTTCTTTAAATCCTCTATTATGTAAATCTTGAATTTCTTCAATGATACTTTCTGGTTCACGACTACGCTCACGTCCACGAGTAAAAGGCACTACACAAAACGTGCACATGTTGTCGCAACCACGAGTAATTGACACAAAAGCAGAAACTCCGTTGCTACTTAAACGAACAGGTGAAATATCACCATACGTTTCTTCTTTAGAAAGAATAACGTTAATAGCATCGCGACCTTCTTCTACTTCTTTTAATAAATTCGGAATATCTTTATAAGCATCTGGTCCTACAACCATATCTACAATTTTCTCTTCGTCTAAAAATTTTTCTTTTAAACGCTCAGCCATACATCCTAAAACTCCCACTTTCATAGTTGGATTAATTTTTTTGATGGCGTTATATTCTTGTAAACGTTTTCTAACAGTTTGCTCTGCTTTATCACGAATAGAACATGTGTTTACTAATACTAAATCAGCTTCTTCTAAATTTTGAGTCGTATTATAACCTTGTTCTGATAAAATAGAGGCTACAATTTCACTATCAGAAAAATTCATCTGACAACCGTAGCTTTCAATAAATAACTTTTTTTGGTTTCCTTTTTTTGAATCCAAAACCATTGAAGTCCCTTGCTTATTTTCTTCAATTACCTTTTCTTCCATAATCATTATCCTAATTTTATTTTCGAAAACTTCATTTTTCCGAAAATTTAGTCTGCAAAGATAATACTAAA
>CAMLRV010000044.1 GCA_946482495.1 uncultured Flavobacteriia bacterium | reverse complement strand
TTTTGAAGATAAAACCAGTTGCTTCTTTTCATTTTCTATAATATCAATAACAAACAGATTTTAGTTTTTATTTACTTTGTTATAATTTTTAAATTCATAACCATTATAACTAAACAAACCTGCTCCATCACCACAAATCCAAAGTAAACCTCTACTATCTTTATACAGTTTATTAATTCTAGAAGAATACAACCCTTTTTCATGATTGATAACATCAAATTTAAATTGTTGCGCAATTGACAATTGCCCAATCAAGATAAAAATCAAAAAAGAGATATGTTTAAAAAATGGGGGCATTAAGAATTGTTAAAGTTGAACTGATAAATTTACAAAAAAAATGTTAAAATTCAAAATGTCCATTTTTTTTATGGCTATGTCGTAAATTTTCACTAAAATTGGGGGTTTTTACAAAAATTTTATATGAAAAAATCAATCCAACTATTATTGCTTTTATTAACAACTTCTGTATCAGTTGTTGCTCAACAAAAACTTACTTTAGAAGAAATTTGGGGCGGAGCATTTAGAACAAAAGGCATGGACGAATTAAACGCCATGAAAAACACCAATCAATATACCGTTTTAAATTTCGATAGAGGTTCTAAAACCATGCAAATTGATTTGTTCGATTATGCCACTTTAAACAAAGTTTCAACTTTAATTGACACAAAAAATCACAAAGAATTAGAATCAATCGATAGTTACACTTTCGATCAAGCAGAGAAAAAGATTTTAATTGCAACCAATTCTAATCAAATTTTCAGACATTCTTTCACCGCGAATTATTTCGTATATGATATCGCTTCAAAAAAATTAACAAAATTTACTGAAAAAGCTATCCAAGAACCAACTTTTTCTCCGAATGGAACTAAAGTCGCTTATGCTTTTGAAAATAATTTATTTGTATACGATTTCCTTTCAAATAAAGAAACGCAAATTACAACTGACGGAAAGAAAAACGCAGTAATTAATGGTATTACAGACTGGGTTTACGAAGAAGAATTCGCTTTTGTTCGTGCTTTCGATTGGAATGCAGACGGAACAAAAATTGCTTACATTCGTTTTGACGAAAGCAATGTTCCTGAATTTTCAATGGATTTATACAACCAAGGTTTATACCCAACGCAATCGGTATTCAAATATCCAAAAGCGGGCGAAAAAAATGCTGATGTTTCTTTACACATTTATGATGTAACTACATCAAAAACTAAAAATGTAGACTTAAGCAATTATAAAGATTTTTACATTGCTAGATTAAAATGGACTAATGACGCCAACACCCTAAGTGCTCAGGTTTTAAACCGTCATCAAGATAATTTAGATTTACTTTTTATCGATGGAAATTCTGCTGCAAAAAGAATTGCTTTAAACGAAAAAGATAAAGCTTATGTAGATGTGACTGACAACTTAACTTTCTTAAAAGACAATAGTTTTATTTGGACTTCAGAAAAAGACGGATTCAATCATATTTACTATTACGACAAAACTGGTAAATTAAAAAACCAAGTTACTAAAGGTAAATGGGAAGTAACGGCTTATTATGGTTTTGACGAAAAAAATAGAACAATCTATTACCAATCAGTTGAAAATGGTTCTATCAACAGAGATGTATACTCTATCTCAATTGACGGAAAAACAAAGAAAAGATTATCATTAAAAACAGGAACAAATAACGCAACTTTCAGTCCGAACTTCCAATACTTTATTAATACATATTCTAGTGCCACATCAGCACCATATTATTCTTTAAACGATTCTAAAACTACTAAAGAATTAAAGAAAATTCAATCTAATGAAGCTGTTGAAGAAAAATTAGCAAAATATAATGTTTCTCCAAAAGAATTTTTCACAATTACTACTGAAAAAGGACATGTTTTAAATACTTGGATGATCAAACCAAAAGATTTTGATGCGAAAAAGAAATATCCAGTATTTATGTTCCAATATTCTGGTCCAGGTTCACAACAAGTAGATAACGCTTGGAACGGAACAGACGATTATTGGTTTTTAATGTTAGCACAAAAAGGATATATTGTAGCTTGTGTTGATGGAAGAGGAACTGGTTTTAAAGGTGCAGAATTTAAAAAATGTACTCAAAAAGAATTAGGTAAATACGAAGTAGAAGATCAAATTGATGCTGCAAAAGTTTTTGGAAACTACCCTTATGTAGACAAATCTAGAATTGGAATTTTCGGATGGTCTTTTGGTGGTTTTATGGCTTCAAACTGTATTTTCCAAGGTGCAGATACTTTCAAAACGGCAATCGCAGTTGCTCCAGTAACTTCTTGGAGATATTATGACAGTATTTACACGGAAAGATATATGCAAACACCGCAAGAAAATGCTAGTGGTTACGATAATAATTCACCAATTACACATGTTAGCAAATTAAAAGGAAACTTTTTATTAATTCACGGAACTGCTGATGACAACGTGCATGTACAAAATACTATGAAAATGGTTGAAGCTTTAGTACAAGCTAACAAACAATTTGATTGGGCAATTTATCCTGACAAAAATCACGGAATTTTTGGTGGAAAAACACGTTTACAATTGTATACTAAAATGACTAATTTTATCTTAGAAAAACTATAAAACTAACCTAATTACTATTAAACAAATCAATATGAGCGAAACAGTTAAGCAAGGACATCCAAAAGGACTTTGGGTATTATTTGGAACCGAAATGTGGGAACGTTTCAACTTCTACGGAATGAGAGCGTTACTTACATTATTCATGATTACGTCATTAAAATATTTAGAATCTGATTCTTCTATTTTTTATGGTGGATTTTTAGCACTTTGCTATTTAACTCCAATGTTAGGAGGTTATATTTCTGACAAATACTTAGGAAATAGAAACTGTATTTTAATGGGAGGTTTTTTAATGGGTATTGGACAATTATTTTTGTTTTTCAGTGCTTCAATTTTTGACGGTAATCTTGATCTTGCCAAAACTTTAATGTGGTGTGGACTTTTCGTTCTAATTTTCGGAAACGGATTCTTTAAACCTAATATTTCTTCAATGGTGGGTAGTTTATATCCGAAAGAAGAAAAATCAAAATTAGATACTGCGTTTACAATTTTCTACATGGGTATCAATTTAGGTGCTTTTTTAGGACAATTCATTTGTCCAATTGTTGGAGACGTTAAAGTAAATAACGTTCAAGATCCATTTGCATTTAAATGGGGATTCTTAGCTGCAGCGATTGCCATGTTTATTGGTACTTTAGTGTTTTACTTCTTGAAAAATAAATATGTAGTTACTCCTGAAGGAAGACCAATTGGTGGTTTACCAAAACACAATGTTGCTGATGATTTTGAAGAAGGAGAATCACAAAACGCTATTTTTACATTATCTTCAAAATTAATTGCCTTAGTTGTATTCATTGGACTATTTTTTGTTTTTAGATATTTATTAGTCGGTGAATTTGGTTTCTCAAATACTGAAATGAGTACTTTAGTGAAAGGAATTATTTATCCATTCATTTACGCTGCAGGTGTATCGTTAGCGGTATTAATTGTATCAGATAGTTCTATTACAAAAATTGAAAGAGATCGTATTTTTGTAATTTACATTGTTTCTTTCTTTATTATTTTCTTCTGGGCAGCTTTTGAACAAGCTGGTTCATCTTTAACATTTATTGCTTCTAACCAAACCGACAGACATATTTTTGGTTGGGATATGCCTGCTTCGATGGTTCAAATTTTCAATGGATTATTCGTAGTGGTAATGGCAGTTCCTTTTAGTATCTTATGGGATAAATTAAGAGCAGCAAGCAAAGAACCAGTTTCGCCATTTAAACAAGCAATGGGATTATTTTTAATTGCTATTAGTTACTTCATTATTGCACATAATGTTAAGGATTTAGGAAATTCAGGTTTATTAGCCGTTAAATGGTTAATCTTATTATACTTAATTCAAACTGCTGGGGAATTATGTTTATCTCCAATCGGATTATCTTTAGTAGGTAAATTAGCTCCAAAAAGATTCTCATCTTTATTATATGGTGTATTCTTTATTGCGAATGCTGCGGGTTATGCCTTAGCCGGTTCGTTAGGAGCGATTATGCCAGCAACAGGTGATAAGTACATTTCAGCAAACGAACAAAATATCAATTTAGAAAAAGTTCTAGATAAAACGTACCAACCAACTTCTAAAGAATGGTTCTTATTAGCACAATCAAATTTAGGAGATTCTAACTTTGGAGAAGACAAAGCCTTCAAAAAAGAGATGGAAAAATTATTCTCTGAAAATACTAAAATTATTGATGGGCAAAGAAAAGCTCATGAAAAAGAAGTTAAAGCATTAAAAGCTACAAACAAAGATGCTAAATCAGAATTTAAAATCGATTTAACGAAATTAAAGTATCCTTCAGAGGAAAATTTAAATAAAATTGAAAGTCAAAAATTAGTAAAATGTGAGTATAAAACTTTTGCAGGATTTACAATTCATAATCTTTACGAATTTTTCATGGTTTTCGTTGTATTATGTGGTATTGCAGGAGCTTTATTAGCAGTGATATCTCCAATTTTGAAAAAAATGATGCACGGAATTAAATAATTTTATTTAAAAGAAAAATTCATATCTTTCAAGCCTGTAACTGCGTTACAGGCTTTTTTAATTAAATACAAAACTATTATGTGGAAATCACACCCTAAAGCATTGCCTTACTTGTTTTTATCTGAAATGTGGGAACGTTTCGGTTACTATTTAATGATTGGTATTTTTACTTTATATCTTAAAGATGTTGAAACAGGTTTCGCTATGACGGAAAAAGAAGCGTCAGATTTATACGGAACTTTTATTGCCTTAGTATTCTTAACGCCTTTTATTGGTGGTTTAGTAGCCGACAGATATTTAGGGTATAAAAAATCCATAGTTATTGGTGGAATTATGATGGGTGTGGGATATTTTATGATGGGAATTCATAGTTTACCAATGCTTTATATCGCTATGACTTTAGTAATTGTGGGTAACGGATTTTTCAAGCCAAATATTTCTACTTTATTAGGTAATTTTTATAACGAAGAAAAATATCTAGCCAAGAAAGATGAAGGTTATAACATTTTCTATATGGGAATTAATGTGGGTGCTTTTATTTGCAATTTCTTTGGTGCTGCTTTGAAAATTCTTTTTGGATGGCAAGAAGCATTTATGGCTGCTGGTGTAGGTATGTTTATTGGTGTTATTATTTTCATTTTAGGTACTAAACATTATGGAGATAAAACAGAGAAAAAAGGAGTTCAAGAAGGTGATATGCCTTTTTCAAAAATTGTACTTTACATTTTAGTTCCTTCTGTAGTATTTGGAATTATTGGTTGGTTACTAAAAGGCGTGGCTTCAGACACCAATTTAGATTGTGCTATTTTTGGTTCTGATAGTACCGATGCCTTTATTTTCGCTTGTATTCCTGTCATCTATTTTTACGGAAGCTTATACTTTAAAGCAAAAGTTGAAGACAAAAGACCAATTGGTGCCTTACTTTCTATTTTTGCGGTAGTAATTTTATTTTGGGCGGTTTTCAAATTAAATGGTTCAGCTTTAAATAATTGGGGTGATAAATATACCGATAGAGAACTAACAGGAACATCACAACAAATAGGTTCTAAGCTAAAGCTAACTGACACTTTAACTTATAAAAAAGATTCTGTTGCTTTATATGATTCTGCATTTAGAATTCAGAAAAAAGACGGGGAAGTATTAAAAGTTGTTGATTATCCTTTATATTTTAGAAATGTAGCCAAAGAGAAACTACCAAAAGAAGAGAACAAGGTGTATACCTGGTCTGCCAATTTAAGTCAATCAATCAATCCTGGTTGGGTAATTCTTTTAACGCCTTTAGTTGTAGCTTTCTTCACTTACCTAAGAAGTAGAAAAAAAGAACCCTCTACTCCAACTAAAATTGCATTTGGATTATTAATCTCAGCCTTATCTGTTTTAGTAATGGTAGCAGCGGTTCATATCGGAAATAATGGAACCGAAAAAGTTTCAGTTTGGTGGTTAGTTGCTAATTACGGAATTATCACTATTGGAGAATTATTCTTAAGTCCGATGGGATTATCCATAGTTTCAAAATTATCTCCAAAAAACATAACGGCATTAATGATGGGAGGCTGGTTTTTAGCCACTTCAATTGGAAATAAATTATCAGGAGTTTTAGCTAGTATGTGGGATACTTATGACAATAAAGCTAATTTCTTTTGGGTGAACTTCGCTTTATTAATGTTTGCAACCGTATTGATGTTTGCTTTAGTGAAAAACTTAAACAAAGTAATGAAAGATCATGGAATCAACTAAGATACAAACCATAGAAGAAATTCAAAATTTTGAAGGCAAATATCCAAAACAATTGTGGTATTTGTTCTTTTCTGAAATGTGGGAACGTTTCTGTTTTTACGGAATGCGAGGCATGTTATATTATTTTATGGTGCATCAATTATTCATGAAAGATACCACTGCCAATTTACAATATGGTGCCACACAAGCATGGGTATATGCTTTCACTTTTATTGGAGGATTATTTGCAGATAAAATTTTTGGTTTTAGAAAATCCTTATTTTGGGGCGGTTTACTAATGATTGCTGGAAGTATCATTTTAGCCGTTGATCCGAAAAATTATTTCTTTTTAGGTGTAAGTTTTAATATTGTTGGAACTGGTTTTTTCAAACCAAATATTTCTTCAATGGTTGGAATGCTTTATAAAGAAGGTGATAAAAGAACTGATGCTGGATTTTCATTATTTTATGCCGGTGTAAATTTAGGTGCAATCTTAGGCGGTTATTTCTGTATTGCCATTGGGAAAAGAGAATTATTTGAAACTTTTGTACCTAAAGGCGCAGAGTGGAATGTGGCTTTTGGTTTAGCCGCAGTAGTAATGTTAATCAGTTTGTTAACTTTTACTCAAACTCAGAAATCATTAGGCGAAATTGGTTTATCACCTTTACAAAATATTGATGCTAATAAAAAGAGAATTTTAGAAATTTCTACTTATGTGGGATCAATTGCAATCATTCCTGTTATCATGTTAATGGTTTCCAATACAAGATATACAGATTATTTCATGTATCTAATCGGACCCGTTTCTATTTTGTATTTAATATATGAAATGAAAAATTTTAGTATTTCAGAAAATAAAAAACTAGTTGCCGCATTAATTTTCATGTTATTCTCAATTGTTTTCTGGGCATTTTTTGAACAAAGTGGTGGTTCTCTAAGTGCTTTCGCAGCAGACAATTTAAACGACACCATACTTGGTATTCATTTTGACCCAAACGGAGTGAACAATTCTTCTAATTCTGTTTTTGTTGTTGCATTTGCAGCTTTGGTTGGAATGGTTTGGATTTGGATGGCAAAAAAGAAAATTGAACCAAATACAATGGTAAAATTCGGTATTGCCTTTTTATTTTTAGCTGGAGGTTTTTGGGTATTTTATTATACCAAATTCTTTGCAGATGCTTCTGGAAAAACATCTTTAGATTTATTCACTTTTGGATGGTTTATAATTACTTTTGGTGAATTGTGCTTATCTCCTATTGGGATGAGCGCCATGACTAAATTATCGCCGCAAAAAACACAAGCCGTAATTATGGGAATGTGGTTTTTAGCAAGTGCATATGGTCAATATTTTGCTGGAATTTTAGGGGCTGGAATTGCTGAAGCTTCTGAAAACGCAACTAATTTAGAAAAATTAAATGTGTATGCCGATGGTTACGAACAACTAGCTATTTATGCTTTAGTTGCTGGAGTTCTTTTTATTGCAATTTCACCATTAGTTAAAAAATTAATGCAAGATGTTAAGTAATTAGTATTTAGGTACACTATTTGTATATATTTGTAAAATATTTTAAGACACAGACTTATGAAAAAAATAATTTTAGTATTCGCATTTTTAATTAGCGGATGTATCGCACAAGCTCAAGATTTAAATTGGCATACTGATATGACTAAAGCAACTGAACTTTCTTTAAAGGAAAACAAACCTTTATTGTTGTTTTTTACAGGTTCAGATTGGTGCGGTTGGTGCATAAAATTACAAAAAGACGTTTTAAAAACTACGGAATTTGCTAATTGGGCAACTAAAAATGTAATTTTGGTAGAATTAGATTTCCCAAGAAGTAAACCTCAAGATAATACCTTAAGAATGCAAAATGCACAATTAGCACAGACTTTCGGAATACAAGGTTATCCAACAGTTTGGTTGGTAAATCCAGTTAAAGGTGAGGATGCAAAAGTAAACTTACAAGGTTTAGGCTCATTAGGTTATGATAAATCGGCAACCAATTGGATTGCAAACGCAAATAATTTTTTAGTTAAAAAATAAAAAATTAATTCAGAATATAAAATCCCTTTTCGGCAGTGGCATGAAAAGGGATTTTTTCTTGCTCACAAGTGGCTTTCCAAAGTTGAATATGGCTTTTAAAATTGGAACCATCAGCAATAATTTGTTTTGGCTGAATTTCAGCAATCAATCTTTTTAAATTAATTTTTGGCGATTGTGTTAACACTACAATTTCGGGTTTTTGTTTCGTAGAATACACACCTAAACTATCAACACAAAGAATACTTTTTTTAAAGGCAAAAACATTTTTCATCGGTTTCACCAGATAATTTTTTACAAATTTTCCACGAGTATAAGTTTCAATAATTCGCTTTGATTTTTTAATATCATCAGTGTAGAAAATCGAAATATTATTCTTCGTTTCCACAAAAAGATTGTGCTTCATGATATTGAAAACCACAAATTCATTATTATTTTTTTCATTTGCATTTAAAAAGAAATAACCCAATTGAAATAATAAAATTGCAACTAAAATCGGACTCAAATTTTTAATTTTGGGTTGGTAAACAAAGTAAATTAAACTTCCAATCACAATATATAAAAACACAACTAAGACTTCATGAAAAGCGATATTTTTAATAATAAATGCATCAAACTGAACAATCCAAGCTGTAAAATTATTCATCAAATCAATCAACCAATTCACTAAAACACTCAAATAAAAAGCCAATTTTGGAAGTAAAAAATTAAATGGAATTAGCAATAATCCCAATATTAAAATGATACTCGAAAGCGGAATTGCTACTAAATTCGCTACTAAAAATAATAATGGAAATTGTCCGAAATAATATAAGGTTAAAGGTAAAACTCCAATTTGAGCCACTAAAGAAATAAGTAATAATGACTTCGTTTCTCTTACAATAAAATATTTCGAATAACTATATTTTCGCACAAAAGGTTGAAAAATTACGATACTCAAAACCGCCGCAAAACTTAATTGAAATCCTACATCAAACAAATAATTCGGATTAAACAATAGTAAAAGCATTGCAGATAATGCCAATGAATTATAAATATTCGATTGACGATTGATAATTTTCGCAAAAGCAATCACAGAAAACATCACCGCTGCTCGAACAATAGAAGCAGAAAATCCAGCTAAAATTGTATAAAACCACAATAAGATTAATGAAATTAAAAAGATATACATTTTCCTTTTTTTCAATCGTTGTAACGGTTTGGTTAACCAAAGAACTATTCCGTAAATTAAAGCAATATGTAATCCTGAAATCGCTAAAATGTGAATAATTCCAGCTTGCGTATAAGTATCGCTAACTTCTTTAGACAATTCAGTTTTTTCACCAAAAAGAAGTGCCATTAATAAATTATAATTGTCGGTTTTAAAACTTTCAATTTGATAACTTTTTAATAATTTCGATTTGATTACATTGATATAATGATAGAAATTATAATCTGAAGAGACTTCTAATTTATCGGTTTCTTTGAGCTTGACTTCTTGAAAAATATTCTGATTTTGCAAATATTTAGAATAATCAAACTGATGTGGATTAAAAGAATTTTGAAGCAATTGTGGTGTTTGGAAAAGTTTTATACCATTTCCAACTTCAACCGTTTTATTTGCTTTTTTCGGAAGATAACAAATAATTTTTCCTTGCCTTTCACCTCCATTTACCGCATCAACTTTCAAAATAAATTTATCGTAATACGGTGTTGATTTTAGTTTTTCCGAAACAATTCCTTGGATAATATTTTTCTCTAAAATAGAATTAGAAAAATGTTTTTCAGAATTGATTTCACAGTTGAAATAAGTTGAAAGTATTCCAAAATTCAAACTTAAAATCAACACAAAAACTTCAAAAAACCGACTTTGAAATTTCATTTTTACATTCAAAAAATAACTTATTGAAAATCCAAGAACGCAAAAAAGTGTTCCCAACAGAATGGAATCAAGTAAAAAATTACAGAAATGTTGTGTTAAAATTCCGATTAGAAAACCAAAAAGTACAGGAACAATAGGGAACTTAAAAAACATTAGAAAGTTATTCTAGAATTCGGTTGACACCAACAAAAGTTCTCGCGTAGTAATTTTCAGCAGTTGACGAATAAATCACACCGCTACTGGTTGAAGAATGAATGAATTTGATAATTCCGTCTACGTTTTCAGTTACAATTCCAACATGACTAATACCGCCGCCACTCGTATTAAAGAATATTAAATCGCCTGCTTTGGCTTCATTTTTTAAAATTCTTTTTCCGTTACGAGCCATTTCAGCTGAATTCCTTGGCAATTCAATATCAAATTGACTTAGTGTATAATTTACAAAACCAGAACAATCAAAACCTGCAGGTGTTGAACCACCACCACGATATGGTGCGCCTAAATTTTCGGCAGCCACGTTTAAAATTTGTTGTTTGATATAATCTGAAACTTCAAAAGTTGGGGTAAAATCTTGTGGAGTTTCTTCTTCAATTACCACTTTAATTTTCGATTTCTCAATACTATCAGCATGCGCTTTTTGCTTGGCTTTTTCAATAGCTCTTAATTCTTTTTTAGTCGGTTTGGCTGGTTTGTCTAAACCTTGTTTTTCAATAAAAGAATAAGTACCAACTTTTACCGCATCGCTTTTGGATGTAATAATTGTTGATTTTTGCGTTGATTTACAACTATATAAAAAAATAGTCAGTAAAAATATATAAATAGAATTTTTCAATTTTTTTCTGGTTTTTATGGCTGCGAATTTACAAAATTATTTTTTTATCGATTTTATTATCCATTCAGCGGTTTTTTGACTCGCGCCAATACCACCTAATTTTTGTTCCAACACTTCATAATTGGACAACATTTCAGCTCTTGAATTCCCAGAAATGATTTTGTTTAACTCTAGTTCTAAGTTTTTGGTATTTAATTCGTTTTGAATTAATTCTTTCACGACTTCCTTATCCATAATCAAATTCACCAATGAAATAAATTTCAGCGTAATAATACGTTTGGCAATTTCATAAGAAATTCGATTTGCTTTATAACATACAATTTGTGGTACTTTGAACAATGCGGTTTCTAAAGTTGCCGTTCCTGAAGTGACTAAAGCTGCATGAGAAACACTCAACAAATCGTAGGTTTTATTACTCACGAAGTTGACATTTTCTGTCGTTAGAAATTGCTTATAAAATTCATATTCCTGACTTGGTGCACCTGCAATTACAAATTGATACTCAGAAAATTTATCTACCACTGAAAGCATAATAGAAAGCATTTTTTCAATTTCTTGTTTTCTACTTCCAGGTAATAAGGCGATAATTGGTTTTTGAGTTAAATTATTTTCTGATGTAAATTTTTCAAACGTAGTTTTTTCTCTGTTCGAAATCGCATCGATTAATGGATGACCTACAAATTCCACTGGAAAGTTGTGTTTTTTCTCGTAGAAATCTTTCTCAAATGGAAGAATCACGTACATTTTATCCACATCGCGTTTGATCGCAGCGATACGATTTTCTTTCCAAGCCCAAATTTGTGGTGAAATATAATATTGATTTTGAAATCCTAATGGTTTCGCCCATTTCGCAATACGCATATTGAAACCAGGATAATCAATATAAATAATAGTATCGGGTTGAAATTCTAAAATGTCTTTTTTACAAAATGAAATATTTCCTAAAATGGTACGTAAATTCATGACCACTTCGGCAAAACCCATAAAAGCTAAATCGCGGTAGTGTTTTACTAATGTTCCACCCACATTTTGCATTAAATCGCCACCCCAAAAACGAATTTCGGCAGTTGGATCTTTCGCTAAAATGGCTTTCATTAAGTTGGAACCGTGTAAATCGCCCGAAGCTTCACCAGCTATTATGTAATATTTCATTTGTTGTTAATATTGTTTTTTATTGGTCAAATGGTATCGCCTATAATTTTGGTGTTACCAAAGCCATGTATTCCAATGGCGATTTCATTTAAAAATAAATTATTTTGC
>CAMLRV010000043.1 GCA_946482495.1 uncultured Flavobacteriia bacterium | reverse complement strand
AATTATTGGTGGTTTAGCAGGTGCCGGAGTTGGTGCCGGAACTGGAGCCATAATTGACGAAAAAAAGAAAAAACAATAATAATTTTATTATAAGACGCATGGTTTAAGTTAAATCATGCTTTTTTTTTATTCAGTAAAATTCAAATTTAAAGAAGAATTAAGATAATAAATTAAGGAATAAGCCTTATTTTTGTATTCTTATATTTAAGTAAAATTCATGCAAACTCATAAAAAAATTGCGATAGTTGGTTCAGGTTTAGTAGGAACATTATTGGCAATATATCTTAAGAAAAGAGGTCATACTGTTCATGTTTTTGACAGAAGTCCGGATATAAGAAAAATTAATTTTACTGGTCGCTCTATAAATCTTGTTTTGTCAGATAGAGGTATTAAAGCATTAAAAGATGTTGGGTTAGATCAGGAAGTTTTAGGTATTGGAATTCCTGTTGAAAAAAGAGCAATTCATACAGGAACAGATACTGTTAATAAACAATTTTATGGGAAAGCTGGTGAAGTAATTTATTCACTTTCTAGAGGTTTGCTAAATAAGAAAATGGTTGATCTTGCCGAAAAAGCAGGTGTCAAATTTTTTTTCGGAGAAAAAGTTTGGGATGTTGATTTAACTACAGCAACAATTTCAATAGGAGAAACAGAAAGAGGCGAGTGGAAAACTCAAGATTATGATTTAACTTTTGGTGCAGACGGTGCTTTTTCAAGAATCCGACACAAAATGCAACGTCAAAGTATGTTTAATTATTCACAAGAATTTTTAAACATCGGATACAAAGAATTAAATATTCCTGCTAATGCTGACGGAAGTCATAAATTAGATAAAAACTCTTTACATATTTGGCCACGCGGAAACTTTATGCTAATGGCTTTGGCTAATTTAGATGGAAGTTTTACTTGTACTTTATTTATGCCACATGATGGTGAAAATTCTTTTGAATCTTTAAAAACAAAAGAGCAATTAGTAGAATTTTTCGCCACACATTTTCCAGATACCAAAGAAGTGATTCCAAATTTAGTGGAAGATTTCTTTAAAAATCCAACTAGTTATTTAGTAACCATGAAATGTTTCCCATGGACGTTTAGTGACAAAGTAGCCTTAATTGGTGATGCTTGTCATGCGATTGTTCCTTTTTATGGTCACGGTATGAATGCTGGTTTCGAAGATATTACCGTTTTGGATAAAATGATTGATAAATATGGTGATGATTGGGCGAACTTGCTAAATGATTATGAAAATTCAAGAAAACCAAATGCAGATGCAATTGCTGAACTTTCCTATAGAAATTTCCTAGAAATGAGTTCTAAAACAGCTGATGCTAATTTCTTATTGCAAAAGAAAATTGAAAAATGGTTTTCTGACAAACATCCAGAATTATGGATTCCTTTATATTCTCGTGTAACTTTTAGTCATCAACCTTATGCGGAAGCGTTAGCAATTGGCGACAGACAAAATGAAATTATGCAAGAAGTCTTAAAAATGGATAACATCGCTCAAATTTGGAATTCTGAAGCAGTTGAAAACAAAATTTTAGGATTATTGTAACTTATAATAATCATTTTTCTAATAAATTTAAACTTACAACTTAGCATTAAAATTCGTAAATTTGATTGGTTAACTCTATAAACTAATCAATATGAATTTTAAAACAACTCTATTTTGTTTGCAACTATTTTTGCTAACAAGTATTTCTTTTGCACAAGATGCACTTTGGTTAAGATGTCCTTCTATTTCTCCTGATGGAAAAACAATTGCTTTTGGATATAAAGGCGATATTTATTTAGTTAACGCTTCAGGCGGAATTGCTACTCCAGTTACCATTCACGAAGCACACGATATGATGCCAGTGTGGAGTAACGATGGAAAGTCAATTGCTTTTGCGAGCGACAGACACGGTAATTTTGATGTGTTTGTGATGGCTGTTAGTGGCGGGACTCCAACACGATTGACCTATAACAGTGCTCCTGATTATCCATATGATTTTTCTCCGGATGATAAAAATGTATTGTTTGGAAGTTCAAGACAAATAAGTCAAGCCAATATTCGTTTTTATTCTCCACGATTATTTCAAAATTTATATACTGTAAATGTTTCTGGTGGAAAACCAATTTTAATTACTGAAGGTGGAATCGAGTTCGCAAAATATAATCAATCCGGTTCACAAATTATTTTTCAAGATAGAAAAGGTTACGAGGATCCTTGGAGAAAGCATCACACAAGTAGTGTAACTCGCGATATTTGGTCGTATGATGTAAATGCGCAAACATTTTCGAAAATTAGTAATTATGCTGGGGAAGATAGAGAACCAGTTTATAGTAATGACAACAAAAATATTTTCTATTTAAGCGAAGCAGATGGTAGCAATCAGAATATATTCAAGTATAATGCTCAATCAAAATCGGTAACAGCTTTAACGAATTATAAGAATAATCCAGTTCGTCATTTAAGTATCTCTAACGATAATAAATTATGTTTTTCGTATGATGGACAAATTTATACCATGACAGAAGGAGCCACTCCTCAAAAAATTTCGGTAGTAGTTCAAAATGATGGAAAAGCAAATGTGGAAAAAAATCTTCCTTTATCAGGAAATATTAGTGAATTTGTGCCAAGTCCAGATGGAAAAGAAATTGCGTTCATTTCTCGTGGAGAAGTTTTTGTGGTAAATGCTGAAGGTGGCTCGACTAAAAGAATTACAAATACTCCAGAGCAAGAACGTTATGTGCAATGGTCACCTGATGGTAAAAAATTAATTTACGCTGGTGAAAGAGGAGATAGTTGGGATATTTATGTAGCGACTGTTGAAAGAAAAGAAGAACCTTATTTTTATGCTTCAACATTAATAAAAGAAGAGAAAATTATTGGTTCAGAGAAAGAAGAGTTTTTTCCGAAATTTAGCCCAGACGGAAAAGAAATTGCTTATATCGAAGAAAGAAATATTGTTAAAATTTACAATTTAGCTTCAAAAGCTTCAAGAACAATCTTGCCAGAAGGTAGAAACTATAGTTATTCGGATGGTGATTTTGGTTTCAATTGGAGTAATGATAGTAAATGGTTATTTGTAGATGATAGTATGGGGAATTTTTCCATTTCTCACACCGCTATGATTAAAACTGATGGTTCCGAAACGAAATATCCTATTATGAGTGGTTTTGGTGAAGATTCTGCCAAACAACAAATGGGTGGAAAAGCGATTTCTTGGTTAAGTAGTAAAGAAGGAAGAAAATCGTTAGCGGTTCAAGGTAGTCGTGAAGTAGATGTATATGCAGTGTTTTTTGATAAAAAAGATTATGAGAATTTCAAATTATCAAAAGAAGATGCTTCGCTTCTAAAAGAAAAAGAAGAATCAGCCAAAAAAGAAAAAGAAGGTGATGATAAAAAATCCGATAAATCTAAATCGGCTAAAAAAGAAGAAACCAAACCTTGGAATCCAGATCTAACAAATTTAGAAACTAGAAAAGTTCGAGTAACAATAAATAGTTCTTCAATTGCCGATTTTGTTTTTAATGAAGATGGTAGTAAATTATTTTATTTAGCCTCTTTTGAAAAAGGTTATGATCTTTGGGTAACGGAAACCAGAACAAAAGATACTAAAATTTTAGCAAAACTTGGAGGTTCGTCGAGCCAGCTTTATTTAAGTAAAGACGGGAAAAACTTATTTGTAAATAATGGTGGAAAGCTAACAAAAGTTGAGGTTGAAGGCGGGAAAACGTCATCAGTTGATGTGAGCTCAGATATCGTTTTAAATACGCAAGCAGAAAGAACCTATATTTATAATCATATGTGGCGTCAAACGGCTAAAAAATTCTACGATCCAAAATTACACGGTGTTGATTGGAAAATGTATAAAGAAACCTACGCGAAATTTTTGCCACACATTAATAATAACTATGATTTTCAAGAATTATTAAGTGAAATTTTAGGAGAATTAAATGCTTCACACACTGGTGGGAGATTTACGCCACAACCAACAAATCCTGATGCAACCGCAACTTTAGGTTTGTTGTATGATCAAAAAAGTACTGCAAATGGTTTAAAAGTAACAGAAGTAATTCAAGGTGGGCCATTTGATAAAGCGAATTCAAAATTGAAAGTTGGAGTAGTCATTACTAAAATTGACAATGAAATTATTTCTAATGATGTAGATTGGGCAAAATTTCTAAATAGAAAAGCGGGTAAATTGGTTTTAATTAGTGGCGTGGATGAAAATGGTGCTTCGTTTGAAGAATCAGTAAAACCAATTACTTTCGGTGAAGAAACGACTTTAATGTATAACCGTTGGATCAAAAGAATGAATGCAATGGTAGATAAATTAAGTGATGGAAAAGTGGGTTATGTGCATGTACAAGGAATGAATGATGGAAGTTTTAGAGAAGTTTTCGATCAGGTTATGGGTAGAAATTTTGAGAAAAAAGCCTTAATTGTGGATACCAGATTTAATGGTGGTGGCTGGTTACATGACGATTTATTTACGCTATTAAGCGGGAAACGCTATTTAGATTTTGCACCGCAAGGAAATGTATTAAAAGATGCAGAGCCAATTGGAAAATGGACAAAACCTAGTTGTGTTTTAATGTCGGAAGGAAATTATAGTGATGCTTTTATTTTTCCATATATCTACAAACAAAATGGAGTGGGTAAATTAATTGGAATGGGTGTTCCTGGAACTGGTACTGCCGTTTGGTGGGAAACTCAAATTGATCCAACGTTAGTTTTCGGAATTCCGATGGTAGCTACAATTGGTAAAGAGAAAAGACCTACAGAGAATCTTCAGGTTGATCCAGATGTTCCAGTTGGATTATCATATGAAGATTTCATAAAAGGAAAAGATACACAATTGGAAAAAGCAGTGGAAGAAATGCTAAAAACAATTAAACAATAAATAAAAAGCTCTCAGTTTTGAGAGCTTTTTTCATTTGTGTTTATTCTTCTTCTCTGTGTACTTTTGTAAAATCAAAAGCTGGTTTGCAAATCGCAATGTATTCACATTCTTCTGAAAAAGGATTGGAATATTGCACTCGTGTATTTGCTTCAATTTTTATGGATTGACCGGCTTCTAAAATGACAGTTTCGTCTTCAATAATAAATTGCTTTTTACCACGAATAATATAGGTGTATTCTTCAAATTCTGGTGTTTGAAAAGGTTCACTCCAATTTGGAGGTGCTACCATATGAGCAATGGAAATGTTTTCGTTTTGAGTGGCCACTTTTCCATGATGTTCTTCAATTAATTTTCCATCTGTTGTAGGAACAACGAAAGGCGATTTTTGGATGAAATATTTCTTCATAATATTATTTTCTAAAAATAAAGTAAACGGCTAAAATCAAAAATAAAAAACCAACAGCGTGATTCCATTTGAAGGTTTCGTTTTTGAAGAAAAGCATCGAAAAAATCACAAATACAATTAAAGTAATCACTTCCTGAATCACTTTTAATTGCATCAAACTAAACGGACCGCCATTTCCATGGAATCCAATTTTGTTAGCTGGAACTTGAAAGAAATATTCAAACAGAGCCAATCCCCAACTGATGAAAACAATTGTGAGTAACCCCGCACTTTCAAACCATTTCCATTCTTTAAATTTTAAATGACCATACCAAGCCAATGTCATGAAAATATTAGAAAGTATTAAAAGTCCGATGGTTAAAATTGATTTCATGGGGATGAATTATCTTTTGCGTTTAAAAATCATCATTAATACTCGAAAAATTCCAGAGATGAAAGCTGCGCTTGTCAAGAATTTAATAATTGGATTTTGTCTGGTGCTAGCTTGTTTTTCTTCTTTTTCTTCCTGTTTTTCTTCTTCGGCTTCTTCTATTTTTTCCTGCATTTTTTCAATTTTTGCAGTTAAAATTTCATAAGCACTTTCGCTATCAATTATATCAGCATATTTTTTAACTAATTTCGATTTCGAATTAATGGTATCAATTTCACTATCCGTTAAAATATCCATTCTACTTTCTGGAGTTCGCATCATTGTGGCAGCTAACGGAGTTGGAACACCTTTTTCATTTAATGCCGTAACTAAAGCTTCTCCAATTCCTAAAGAAGTAAGTAATTCTTCAGTTTTGTAAAATTCAGATGTGGGATAATTATCCGCAGTTTGATTAATAGCTTGTCTGTCATTAGCAGTAAAAGCTCTTAAAGCATGTTGAATTTTCAAACCTAACTGCGCTAAAACACCTTTCGGAATATCCATAGGGTTTTGTGTAATGAAATAAACCCCAATTCCTTTAGAACGAATTAACTTTATAATAGTTTCAATTTGATCTAATAAGGTTTTGCTGGCTTCGTTAAATATCAAATGCGCTTCGTCAATAAAAACAACTAATTCAGGTTGTTCTACATCACCTTTTTCTGGCATTTTATTGTAAATCTCCGACAATAAATTCAGCATAAAAGTGGAAAATAATTTAGGTTTGTCCTGAATATCATTTAATCGAACAATATTTATATATCCTTGACCTTTTTCATCAATACGCATCAAATCTTCAATTTCAAAAGATTTTTCTCCAAAAAAGATATCTGCCCCTTGTTGTTCTAATTCAATAATTTTTCTAAGAATTGTACCAGTAGTAGCTGTTGAAATCTTTCCGTAAGATGCTGCAATTTCATCTTTACCTTCTTCGGTAATGTAATTCATTACTTTTTTGATGTCCTTTAAATCTACTAAAGGCATTTCATTATCCTCACAATATTTGAAAATTACAGCAATTACACCAGCTTGAGTATCATTCAAATCTAAAATTCGAGAAAATAAAACCGGGCCAAATTCTGAAACCGTTGCTCTAAGTCGCACTCCATTTTGCTCAGATAATGTTAATAATTCCGTAGAAAATCCTTTCGGTTGAAAAGGAATATTTAGTTTAGCATGGCGCTCTGTTATGAAACTTTTTTCTTCACCTGGTTGTGCAATTCCTGAAAAGTCACCTTTTATATCCATCATTAAAACCGGAATTCCTTTCCCAGCTAATTGTTCAGATAAAACTTGAATAGTTTTGGTTTTACCAGTTCCTGTTGCTCCAGCAATTAATCCATGACGATTTAAGGTTTTTAAAGGTATGTTGATTGGTGTATTGGCAATAGTTTCACCATCCAACATTCCAGCTCCAAGAGTAATGTAATTACCTTTGGTTGTGTAACCTGTTTGTAATGCAGAAATAAAGTTTTCTTTTAACATTTTGATGCGTTTTTGTTTATACAAAGATGGATTTTTTTTTAAAAACAATGAAATTTTATGTAACAAAAACCAATTTTGATAGACTTTACATTTTCTTAACATTCTGAATCCTTAAAATAATCTTTTTTTATTGAATTATTAATAATCAAATGATGTTAATTTTAAATATAATTTGGTAATATCTGTTTTTTGGTATGATTGTTGCATAATTTCAAACCTGAAATGTAATTTTTATTAAATTAGTTTTTTTTTCAAACCTAATTCACATAAATTTGCGACAATCAAAATAAAATTGAAATCAAATAATTAATCAATTCAAACTAAAATTTTTAAAAAAATGGAACAGGATTTAAACGTTTCTGTAGAGAACAAGGGAAGCAAAGGGAGTAGTGTTTTTGCAGCTTTAACAATTGCTATTTGTATAGCTATTGGAATTTTATTATGGAATTTTGTAATGGGTGCGCCAGCAAACTTCGTTAAAGGTGATCCAGCAGGACAGCCATTACCAGGAAATTACTTAGGGATGGTTTATAAAGGTGGATACATTGTTCCTGTATTAATGGGATTATTATTAATGACACTTGTTTTTTCTGTAGAAAGATTTATTGTTTTGAAAAAAGCAGCTGGAAAAGGGAATTTAGATAGTTTCGTAAAAGAAGTTTTATCTCAAATTAAAAGTGGTGATGTTCAAGGAGCAATTTCATCTTGTGATCTTCAAGAAGGTTCTGTTGCAAACGTAATTAAAGCAGGTTTATTAAAATCTGAACAAGTTAAAAAAGACGGTTTAGATGTAGATACTGCAACTGAAAATATTACTAAAGAAGTAGAACAAGCAACTTCATTAGAGATGCCAATGTTAGAAAAGCATTTAACTATTATTTCTACTTTAGTATCAATTGGTACATTATTAGGATTATTAGGAACGGTATCTGGTATGATTAAAGCATTCGCTGGATTAGCAGAAGGTACTCCAGACCAAGCTGAATTAGCAAATGGTATTTCTGAGGCGTTAATTAATACAGCTACAGGTATCTCAACTTCTACAATTGCGGTTATTGCTTACAACTATTTTACTTCTAAAATTGACACTTTAACTTATTTTATTGACGAGGCTGGTTTCGCAATTTCTCAAGCTTACAAAAGAGCTAAAGGAGGAAACTAAGATTTAAGAAAAAATAAAAATTTATAAAGTTAAAATAAAGTAAAATGGCAAATATTAAAACATCTAAAAAAAGCACAAGAATAGACATGACGGCTATGTGTGACGTTGCGTTTTTGCTATTGTCTTTTTTTATCATGACTGCTACCGCAAAAGTACCTGAGCCTAAGCCAGTAGATACTCCTGCGTCAACCGTAAAAGAAAAATTGCCAGAAAGAAATTTAATGACAATTACTATTGGTGATAGTGCTGTGTATATTGGTATGTCTGATAGAGAAACAAGACTTGCAGCATTAGAGTCAATGGCAGCAAAATATGGGGCTAATTTCACTAAAAAAGAAAAAGATAAATTCGTTTTATTAGAATCTTTTGGTGTACCGATGAGTGATTTAAATTCGCTTTTACTAGATGAAAATGATGGTAAAAGAAATAAGCCAGGTGCGCAAGGAGGAATTCCTTATAAAGGAGATGTTTCTGAAAACGAATTGGCCTATTGGATTTTTTATGCAAATGATGCAGTAATACTTGAGCAACAAGCTAAAGGTGTTGAAAAAATTAAACAACTTGAGATTGCTATTAAAGGTAGTTCTAAAGAAAGATATCCTGTTGTAAAAAGAGTATTTGATATTCTTCAAAAACAAAACAGAAATAATTTCTATTTAGTAACTTCATTAAGAGACGCAGATTTTTAATTAAAAATAAAAATATAACATGGCAGAATTAAATACCGGCGGTGGTGGCGGTAAGAAAGGTGGAAAAGTAAGAAGTAAAAAATCGAATCCAGGAGTTGATTTAACAGCGATGGTAGATTTAGCTTTCCTACTAATTACATTCTTTATCTTAACTACTACACTGTCTAAGCCACAATCAATGAATTTGTCGTTACCAGATAATGATAAACCAGATCCAACTGAAATTCCACCAGAAGTTCCAGCATGGAGAACTTTAACAGTAGTTTTAGGGAAAAATGATAAGTTGGTTTATTATATTGGACAAACTGACAATCCTTACAAGGATAACGAAATTGATGGTAAGCCAAGATTGGAAAATTATGGTGGAAAAGGAATCAGAAAAGCAATTTTAGCACATAACAAATATGTGTTAGATCATGTAACTGATCCAAGTAAAGAAGGATTAACAGTTCTTATAAAAGCAAGTAAATCGGCTAATTATAAAAATGTTGTTGATATATTAGATGAAATGGCTATTATTAAGCCACGTTCTTATTCTATAGTTGATGTTACTCCAGGCGATTTAAAAATGCTTGAAGATAAAAAGATTAAATAGTCATAACTTTAAAATACATAAAAATGAATGTAAATGAAAACCTTAGCGAAGCTAGTTTGATAGACAATATATTCGAAGGACGTAATAAAAGTTATGGTGCATACGAATTAAGAACAAACAGTTCTAAAAGAATCCGTACGGCATTAATTATATCTTCATTATTTTTTATCGGATTGGTTGTTGCTCTTTATTTTTCAATGAAAAAGAAAGAAAAAGCAGAAGAAAAAATCACTAAAGTAGAATTAAAAAAAGCACCACCACCTGTAAAAAAAGAGGATAAGAAAATTCTTGAAGAAATTAAGAAAGTAGAACCTCTTAAAACAGTTAAATCGGTTGTTGACATTGTAAAAAATGTACCACCAGTTGTTGTAGCTAAAAAAACTGTTGAGAAAGAAATTCCTCCAACAGATGATTTTAAAAACAAAGAAACTGGTTCAACAACTACACAAGGAGATGCTAACGCTACGAATCAAAAAGAAGGTGAACAAGCTGAAATTGAACGTGAAGGTGATGTTACAGATTATAACCAAATCTTTACATCAGTGCAAGTTCCAGCTTCACCTCCAGGTGGAATTAATGCATTTAGAAAGCAAATTGCTAATACATTCCGTTTACCTGAAGTAGATGAGTCTACAGTTGGTACTGTAATTGCTAAGTTCGTTGTTTCTGACGATGGTTCAATTAGTGATATTAAAATTTTAAAAGAAACTCCTGCTAATTTAGGATTAGGTAAGGAAGCGATTAGAATTTTATCGAAATCACCAAAATGGACAGCAGGTATACATAATGGAAGAAGTGTAAAATCATATTTTACATTACCTATTTCAATTAATATTACTGCACAAGAATAATATGAACTTGTTAAATAAATTAAAACAGAAATCGCCCAAACAGCGATTTCTGTTTATTTTAGGCCTTTTAATATTTTGTTTTTATTTGGTTTTAGCTTATCTAGTTACCTTTTGGGATGAATTCCCTTTAGAAGTTTCCATGCTAAGAAGAAGAATATTTGGGGGGTTATTAGTTTTATATGCAAGTTTCCGATTTTATCGATTAATTAAAAAAGATGATGAATAATATGAAATATTTTTTAGGTTTTCTATGTTTTTTTATAGCTAGTTTTAGCTTTGCTCAAGACAATCCATTAGTTGTTGAAAAATTAGTAGAAGATGAAAAAATGGATTTTAATCAAATATTTACAAAAGTTGATGTCCCAGCTGAGCCTATTGGTGGATTACATGATTTTAGAAGAAAAATTGCCTCTAGATTTAGAGTGCCTGAATTTGATAAAACTGTGATGGGTAGAGTAATGGCAAAGTTTAAAGTTTGTGATGATGGTACAATTTGTGATGTTCAAATTGTTGCTGAAAGCCCTGCTGGAATTGGATTAGGTGAAGAAGCTATCCGAACGATCAATTTATCTGGAAACTGGCTACCAGCAACTAAAAATGAAAAAACCGTTAGTTCATATTATGTTTTGCCAATTTCTGTTATGATTACAGGAGATGAAGAAACCCCAGAAGCTTTTCGTAAAAAAGAATAATACTATGAAAAATGTTTTAAATGCTATTTTATTTTTGAGTTTTACAGCTGTTTTTGGACAAAATAAACCGGTACCCAAAACACCTGTAAAATTGACTAAAGAAAATTCAATAGATAAAAATGCCATAAGTGAGAATAATACAGATTATATAATTGTTGAAACTCAAGCTTTACCTAAAGGTGGAATAGAAGCATTTAAAAGATATATTTCAAGTTCTATTGTGTTGCCAAAAGTTGAAAAAGATACTATGGCAGAGGTTTTTGTGAAATTTTTAATTGTAGAAGATGGCGCCATTCAAGGCGTTCAAGTAGTTAAAGAATCTCCAGAAGGATTAGGTTTAGGAACAGAAGTAATTAGAGTTTTAAGTAATTCTCCAAAATGGGTGCCAGCTGTTCGCAATGGAAAGTTTATTAAACAATATTTCACTTTACCAATTAAACTTCAATTAGTAGCTACTGAAAAAACAGATATGTCTACTCAAAAAGTTATAGTAAAAGATAATTCTGTTTTATATAATGCAACCAGTTCTGAAACTGTAAATAAAGATCCGGTTGACTATAACCAAATTTTTAATTCCGTTGAAGTTAATGCTGTTCCTCCAGGAGGTTTAAACGACTTTCGAAAAAAAATTGCTTCATCTTTTGTTTTACCAGATGTTGATACAACTATAATTTGTAAAATTGTTGCAAGATTTGTAGTTTGGAATGATGGCTCAATTAGAAATATTGAAATTATTAAAGAAGAGCCATTTGGATTGGGTTTAGGAAAAGAATTTGTTAGAATTTTATTAAATTCTGAAAAATGGAAACCTGGTATGCATAACGGTAAAATAGTTAATCAATATTATACTATGCCTGTAATGATACAAATTCAAGGTTCTGAAATAGATAATTCAATTGAAAATGAAAATAAATCAAATCAAAAAAAAGAGTAATACTATGAAAAATATTTTTGCAATAGTTTTATTTTTTGCTATTTCAGTAGGATTTGCTCAAGATAAGCCGAAAGAAGAGTTAAAAGAACTGCCAAAAACAGTTAGTTCTGACGAATCAAAAACAGAATATAATCAAATTTTCACTTCTGTTGATGTTTCTGCCCAACCAGCTTTTGGGATGACATCTTTTAGACAATATGTAGCTAAATCTTTTAGGGTACCTGAAGTTGATACAACAACAGTTGGTCGAGTAGTTACAAAATTTTCGGTTTGTGAAGATGGTTCAATTTGTGATATTCAAATTGTTAGTGAAAGTCCAGTTGGATTAGGTCTAGGTGATGAAGCAAAGCGAATTTTAAATGTTTATGGGAATTGGAAACCAGCAATTTTAAATGA
>CAMLRV010000042.1 GCA_946482495.1 uncultured Flavobacteriia bacterium | reverse complement strand
ATAGTAATTGTTGCAATATTATCTTCTTTAGAAACGACAACATGAGTTACGTTTTCTACTGTTAATAATGCTGATTTTACTTTTGCCTCGCAACTTGAACAGGTTATCCCCGTTACTTGATATTGATGTACCATTTTTTAAAATTTTAATTGTTATAAATAATGTTACAAATTTCAGGCTTATCGGAATGATGACTGTTGTGAAATTTTGGGTTTGATTTGTAAGATTTACAAATCTTCGATTTGCTTCCTTTTTTTATCTTTTAATTGCTTGTAATAAGTAGGCGAAAATCCAGTTATCTTTTTAAATTGATTGCTCAAATAGGCTACGCTACTATAATTTAGTTGGAAAGCAATTTCGCTCAACGTCATTTCATCATACATTAGAAGTTCTTTTACTTTTTCTATTTTTTGCGTGATAAAATATTTTTCAATGGTTGTATGTTCGACTTCAGAAAACAAATTACTTAAAGTATTATAATCTTGTAAAATTTGTGATGATAAATAGTCTGAAAGATTGGTGTTTATTTCATTGTTTTTATTGTGAACCAAATCAATAATTAGTGTTTTGATTTTATCAATAATTCGACTTTTTTTATCGTCAATTAATTCAAATCCGAAAGGTTTTAAATGTTCGGCAATTTCACTTCTTTGAATATCGGTTACAGATTCAATTGTTTCCACTTCACCTAAATCAACTGAAAATAGCTGTAGTCCGAGTTTTTCTAGCTCGGACTTTACAACCATTTTACATCGGCTACAAACCATGTTTTTGATGTATAACTTCATTATTTTATCGTTTCAATCGTTTTTCCACAAGTAAGCATCATCGAACCATAATATGGATTTTTAACGGCATTTTCTTTACTCAGCCAATTGGCTCCTTTACCATCATTTGCCATTGGACAATGTTGATAATACACAGGCGATTCTGGTTTGGAAAGTTTAATTAATTCGTACATATTTGTAGAAAGTGTATCAAAGGAATCTCTTTGCTTTTGAACGTCTTTCGTTTCAGAAATTATTTTGGCATCTGTATTTAAATTTTGCATGACTTTCATCCAAACTACATGAACTTTTGCGTTTAAATGATCCATTTTTACTGCATTTATGGAAGAAATTAATTCTTTTGCTTTGGTTGAGGTTGAATTACCATCGGTTTTCACTAAAGCATCTTTAACCGCGAAATAATTTTCGAAAACCGCTTTTAAAGGATTCGTTTCTTGTATTTCAACTTCCAAATTTTCAGAATGATTATTATGATTTTCAACTATTGCATCTTTTTGAATATCAATTTTAGATTCTCTAGTGTAATGACAACATTCTGGTAAATTGGTATATACGTCATTTGGTGCTAAAAAACTATCACTATCATGACCAGATAAAGCAATGCGTTTTAAAATTTCATTAGAATTTGTTTTTTGACTGTCGTAGGTTAATGTTGCCATTTTAGTGTCTTCATTCCAATCGACTTTCGCAATTTTTTTGATATTTCCAGCGGTTTCGATTCTGTTTTCACACATGCCACAGTTTCCATAAATTTTTACGGTTTCTGTTTTTGCGTTTTGAATTTGCGCTTCACAAGCTGTGAATGATAACAATAGAACTATTGCTACCACTATTTTTGATATGGAATTTTTCATGATGTATGTTTTTGAAATGGAATTTGAAAACTCCATTTTATTATTTTAGAGTTTAAATGGTATTAAATATATAATTTTTGAAAACGAAACTTCGTTTTCAATTTGACAGACTTATGGCTGTCAGATTTTCAAATTGTTATATTTTTGGAGGTTGCCAAATAGAGGTAAAGCCTGATAAAATTAAGGCTTTAGTGTAATGAAATTTTGATTTTTTGTCGGTTAAATCAAAATGAATATTTGTAATAAATTCAATTTCATTGCATGTAATTAAACTAAAAGTAACAGTTGAGGTAGTACAATTAGGTTGTCCGCATTTTCCTCCGCAAGCATCATCTTTCTCTTTGGAATCTTTTTTATGACAACAATCTTTTTTTTCTGTTTTAGAAGTGTTTTCTTTTTTACAACACGATTTTTCTGTATTGGTTTCACACGAATAGCTTAACGTTGGAGCTAAAAAGAAGCCCAATATTAAGAGTAAAATTAATATGTGAAACTGTTTTTTCATAACACAAATGTAAGTATAAAACCTTAATTTAGGAGTGTTTATTTCTCTAAAATGCCTTTTTCGACACTTTCATTAATTAGATTTTTGGCGAAATTCCATAATTCTGTTGAACCGTTTTTGATAACTTTTTTCTTATCGTAGACTGTTTGATATTTAACATTATATTCTTTCCAAGTACCGCCATTATTGGAAGTGTTTTGCAATAAAGGTTCTAAGCGATCCATGGATTTAGCGAATTTTGCTTCGTTGGAAATACCATCTTCAAATTCTTTCCAAATTTCGATAAATTCTTGCGCTTGTTTTTGGGGTAATAATCCAAAAATACGTTCAGCTGCTACTAATTCTTCATCGGTATTGGTATGATTTTTATTTTGGTCGTAAATGAAAGTATCACCAGCGTCAATTTCAACAATATCGTGTATTAAAACCATTTTTATAACTTTCAATACATCTATTTTTGCATCCGAATACTCACTCAAAACTAACGCCATCATAGCTAAATGCCAACTATGTTCGGCATCATTTTCATTTCGGTCACTATGAAATAATTTTGTTCGTCTTTGAATATATTTTATCTTATCAATTTCTTTGATAAACGCAATTTGCTTCAATAAATTTTCTTGTGTCATGCGTGTTTATTTAGGCATCTGGAATTTCTGGTTCTACCAATTTTATTAGTTTTTCTAACGATTCTTGCCAACCTAAATAACACATTTCAGCTGGAATTACTGATGGAATTCCTTCTTGAATAACAGTAAGCTCTGTTCCGCATAGTACTGGTTTTAGTGAAACTGAAGTAATCATTTCTCCAGGTAAATTAGGATCGTCAAATTTATCAGTTTGTTTTAAGAATTCGTTTGGTTTTAGTTCTAAAAATTCACCTCCAAATGAATGACTATTTCCAGTTGAAAAATTGGTGAATGACATTTTATAACTTCCACCAACTTTCGCATCAATGCTATGAACGGTGCACAAAAAACCGTAAGGTGGAAGCCAGAAGGATAGAGCCCCGGCTTCTGTAAAAGCTCTGAATACTTTTTCTGGAGCTGCTTTAATTACTCGGTGTAAAGTTACGCTGTTTGTTGCCATGGTGTTTGAAATTTAATAGTTATCCCAAAGTTAAGTATTATTGTGTTTGGAGAATGTTTTGTATTTGTTAAAATATAGTCACAGTTATACAAAATACGATTAAGGAATTTTGAAATGCTTTTTGCAACCAAATTTCAACAAGTTCAATTTCTTAATTACAATATTTTTTGATTAGCTCATTTGGGTCGTCAATATTGTAAATTTCTTTCCATTTTGCTTGATATATATATCCTTTTTGAATGGCGATATTCCAGTATTCACATGCTTTTTCGATGTTATTTAATTTAAAATAAGCATTTGCAATATTGTTATAAGAATATTTGTCTGTATCAAAATTTTCGTCAAATGATTTTCCTAGAGTAATTTTCAATGCTTTTTCAAAATCGGAAATGGCACTTTCGTATTGTTTTAAATAAAATTTACAAAGTCCTCTACTGTTGTATGACAATTTGTCGAGAGAATCTAGAGAAATAGCCATATTGAAGTCGGCAATAGCTTCTTCATACATTTTTTTTCTCAGTTTTACAGATCCTCTATTGATGTACACATCTCCATATTTTGGCTCAAATTCAATTGCTTTATCATACATTTTTAAGGATTCTTCTTTATTATTCCATTTGTCATAAAGTAATCCTAAATTAAAATAAATAACAGAAGAATTTTTTTCCAATTCTAAAGCTTTTAGGTAGTTTTTTTCTGCTAATTCAAATTGATTGGTGTTCTCATATGCAATTGCACAACCCATCCAAGCGAGCGTGTTAGTAGAATCAATTTTAATTGCTTTTTCATGATTTTCTAATGCTACATCATATTTTTTTAAATGATTGTAGGCAGAACCTTTTACTCTGTAATATTTAGATACATTAGAATTCAACTCAATTGCTTTGTTGATGTAATCTAAGGCTTTATAAGAAAGTTCTTCTGATAAAGCATTATTCGTGGTACTATTTAAAATCTTGAAAGCTGCTTCATAATATTTGGTGTCATCCTGATTTTTAGTAATTTTATTTTGGCTAAAACAGAAAGTAGAAAGTAGTATAATTACATGAATATATTTCATTTATTTAATGAATTTGGTTTTTATTTAAATATCTGGCTTACAAATGCTCTAACTCTAATTTTTGAATTTCAATATAATGCTTTTTGGATATTACATTACTATAAACCGCAAAACCTAAAAGGTATTTATTAGGAAAATAGTTCACTTCTGATGTCATTTCGATTGGTAAATCATTGATTTTACATGTAAATGTATTTCCTTTTTTGATAACAGTAAGTTTAGCAACTTCGTCAAAACTAATACCATTATTGCGATAAGTTTCTGGTATAGTTAGCATTTTTTGAGTTTTACCAATTTGCATTACAGAAATCCCTTTTTCTTTGTCGGTAATTGTTTTCTCTTTTGGACTATCAGTTTTTTCTTCGGTTAAAATGCCATATTTATCAGAAACCGCATATTTTATAGGTGTAGTTATAATTAACATTCCACCATTAAAAGAATGTCTTCTTTGGATTGTCAGTCTATATCCGTTACCAATTTCCATTGTAACAAATTGGTCGTCCTTTTTATCCATTTTAAAATAAAGATTCATTTGAAAATCTTTGGAGAAATCAAATTTTTCAGTGTTTTTATAGGTTTTATCTAGTTCAAAAAGCGCCATTTTTTCCGAGCTAAAAAACGTAGATTGTGTTTCTGTGCTAATTTTTAATGCACCATTTTCAAGTGAAGTTGGATTTTTTGTATATCGAAATTGACCGTCATCTCTTACTGAAGGATTTGAGTTGACCACCCAATTTTTAGCATTGTCAACTTCATCGACAATTTTTAATTTTTGATATGGTTTTTGATTGGCATTTAATTTAGCTAGAGTAGGAGTAATCGCTTCAAGTTTTTTGGCAATAGCTTCTTTTTTAAGTTTTGCTTCTCTTTCTTCTTTTATAGATATATAGATATCTGCGGCAAGCTGTAAAACACTAATACTGATTTTACCGCTAAATAGGTCGTTTACACCACTTTGATAAATCATTTGTTTTTGTAGTTCTTGGGTATAGATTTGTTGTTTTTCTTTTGGAACAAATGACATCAAGCTGCTATTTAGGGCTGATAATGACACATTTCCGCCTTTTGAAATAGTTCCTAATTGTTGTGCAAAATCGGCAGTTTTTAAGAAATTACTTATGTCTTCGTTATGTCCGAAAACAGTTTCTAAATAGGCTTTAGCATTTGTTTCGTCTATTTTTCCATCGATAAGTAAATTTTCTAATAAGGTTTCGTAATCTTCACTAACCGCTTTTTCAAAATTATTAATTTGTGCGTTTACCGAAATACTAAATAAAAAAAATGCAAAAATTGATTTCATATCTAATTAAATTTTAGTCTATGGTTACTGAATTCCACTCGTTTTGGGTAATTACATCTGAACAAGGACATTTTGTTTGATCTTCTGTGATTAATTTCAGTCCTTTGATAATAGGTGGAAGGTGTTCGCTAACATCTGTATAAGTACATTTTACTAAAGCTGCTGCACCACAGAACACCCAGCCTTGTGTATCGTTACTTTCGGTTTCTGTTAATTTCAAATACTTTTCATACAAGGGACAATTATTTGCTCCTGAAGGTAAAACTTCTTTAACGTTTGTATTTTCATCTTGATATGTGTATGAACCTTCGCCTTCGCCTTTTTTTCCGGCATAAAATTTAGTTTGACTTTCTACTTTTAAATAAAAAACATTAGCATATTTGGCTTCAGTATGCCAATATATATTTCCGCCAGAACTTTTATATTGACTTACTCGATTAGGTTCAGTTAGTGTTATAATGTTATCTTCATGTTTGATAATAACGGTGTAGGAATTTCCTAAATCTTGTGTAAGAGAAACATTTCCAACATAATTGCCAGATTTCAATGTTTGTGCATTAACAATCCATGTAAAGCAAATTGTAAGTAGTAAAAATATCTTTTTCATATTATTTGCTAAAATAGTAAATTATTATAAATCATTTAGCTGTCTTCTCAATTGTATCCCAACTTTTCATTCCGTTTCCAGAAATTGGAATTTTTTCTCCTAAATAAGTTGGATTAGAATTGATAACTACATCTTTAAAAGCTTTTACTCGTGATAAAAACTCTCGAATTCTCCAATTTAAACGAATTGATTCTTTATAAATGCTTTCGTCGACTGCAAATCCGTAGGCTTCAATTCCTAAATTTCGGGCAATATATACTGAACGATTGATATGAAAATCTTGAGTAACTATAATTGCACTTTTAATGTTGAAAATTTCTTTGGCTCTAAACATGCTGTCATAGGTATCAAAACCCGCATGATCCATGAAAATTTGTTCTTTTTGAATGTTGAATTTTCTTCTGATAATATACTTGCGCATACTGTTTACTTCATCATATTCTTTCTGACCATGATCACCAGATAATAAAATTGCATTAGCTTTATTGGCATAAATAATATTCACACCATCAACCAATCGATCTTCCAACACATAAGATAATTTTTCCTTGTTTACTTTTGCGCCTAAAACAATTACAGCATCAACTTTTGGAAGTTTATTAATATCTGTAAATACATATTCTTCAGTTGATTTTACAACGTAAAAGTTAATACAAAAAAAAAGTAATGTTACTACTAAACAAGTAATTAGAATTTTTTTGAAATGTTTTTTAAAGAATGCTTTCATGGATGAGTTTTACACTTCAAATATACAGAATTATTTCACAAAAAAGCGGCTAGTTTATAGTCGCTTTTGGAGTTGTGTATTGGTTTAGTTTTGCTTAATTATTCTGCTGTTACTGGGTCAATAATTGTAGAAACTTTACTGATTGAATTAGCTGGGAAGCCACCTTGTTTGGCGTGTTCCAAAATCATTTCTTCGTTTGGAGCATTGTAAACACAATAAATTTTGTCGTCGGTTACATAACTATGTACCCATTGAATTTCAGAACCTAATTTGCTCAATACGCCACATGAAGTTTGCGAAATAGCTTTCAATTGTTCTGGAGTTAATTTTCCTGCATCGGGAATTTCTCGTTCTATTACATATTTTGGCATGATGTAAAAATTTAAATGAACCTATCTTTTGGCATTTAGGATAGCCCTGTTTTTTAAAGTGGTTTCAAGTTTCCACTTTTTTGCAGAAAATGTAAGTCTTTGATTATCAGAAAAAAGGCTAACAAATTTACTAAATTTTTAGCAAATAATCTGGTTAAAATGTATTTAAAATATAGTTGAATTGTAGTTGTAGTAGCAAATCGCTGCTAGCAGTTGCTTTTATAAGTTTTTAGATACAAATTCCTTGCAATAGTTTTTAATAATATCCCGTACTTCTCTGAATTTTTCGTCAACTTCTTCTTCTGTTCCCGTTGCTTTTGCAGGATCAGGAAAATTTTGGTGAAACCTTTTTGCTTTTGATGGGAAAAACGGACATCTTTCGTTGGCGTTATCACAAACGGTTATTACGAAATCAAAATCAATATTTTTATATTCTTCCACATTGTTTGAAGTATGGTTGGAAATATCAATAGTATCTTCTTTCATTATAGCAATAGCTTTTGGATTTACTCCATGTGTTTCTACACCAGCGCTATAGATAATTGCTTTATTTTTTGCAAAATGGTGTAAATAGCCTTCTGCAATTTGACTTCTGCAACTGTTTCCAGTACAAAGTACTAATATTTTTTTTACTTCCATATTTTTAAACAGTTAGCCAAATCATATTAATGATACAAAATTTTGGATCAAAACCGAAGAATAATTGTAGTGTAATTACAGAAGTTGTTATGATTATTGGTTTTTTGTATTTAATTACTTTTTCTTTCATGGTTAGCAACATTTAGAGTTAGGTGAACAACATTCTGTGCTATTTTCTACTTGAGATGGCACGCCGCAAGCTTCTGAAGCTAAACATGCTGTTGTTTTGTTTTTTAATATAAAATGATTTCCATTGAATTCTAATGCGAATTTACCAATGGTTTGATCTTGATATTCCACTTCAATTTCTGAATCTTCAATACCAAGCTTTTCTTCAGAAAGTTTTATGATATTCATAAGTTTGGAAGGTTTAAGTCTGTGCTCGTAATCGTTAGCATCCCACAACTGAAAGTTTGTAACTTTTTCGTTTCTAATTGTTCCTCCACAATCAATGAAATGTTTAGTTATTACACCTATTTCCGTCACATGGAAATGTTCAGGAACATATGTTCCGTTTTCTAATTGAAAAACAACATTGTCTAATGTTGGTAAAATACTTTTTACTTCAGATAGTTTCATAGTAAATTAATTTTATTGTTATATTGTAATATTACGATTAATGTTTTCAAAAATAATGCTAGCAGCATTTGGTTGTTTTTACGTTTTCTACAAAGAATAGGTTTAATTCAGTTTTAATTTCTGACCAGATTTTCTCATCTATACAGTAACAAATACTTGTTCCTTCAATGTTACCTTTAATAATTCCTATGTTTTTTAATTCTTTCAAATGCTGAGAGATTGTTGCTTGTGCTAAACCAAGTTCATTAACTAAATCATTACAAATACAAGCATTTTGTTTGATAATATATTGAAGAATTGCAATGCGAGCTGGATGGGCAAGTGCTTTTAATATTGTTGCCAATCTATTTTGCTGTTCGTTGAATATGTCCGTTTTAGTAATTCCCATAATTAATTTATATATTGCAATATTACGATTAATATTTGAAATATAAAAATATTTTTTTAAATATGAGTTTTGCTTTAAATTTCGTCTTGTTAAAATGGCTGGTAACGTTCCGTGGCTTGGCGAATTAGTGGCTGTGTGGAACGCGTATTTTCTTGATAATATAGATTTTCCACGGACTCGAGTAAGAATTGCGAAGAGGGGAAGCCGACTGACTAAGTATACCGCTGTTAGCAGCAGTTTTTTTATTTCATGTTAACCATTTCTGAGAACTGATATTTTTCTTTTCCAGAAGTTTTAGTTATTGAGCTTTTCCATTGTAAATCAAGAACGTCGTTTTTTAAAATTCCAGTATATTTGACACTTTCATTTTTTTTAATTGTTAAAAGTTCTATTTTGTTTTCCATGATTTTATAAGTTCCTACATGTAAAAAATCACTTTTGTTACCTTTTAGGTGAAACCATTTCTTCAAATCTTCTGACGTAGCTTCACAGACTGTGGTTGCATTTATAAATTTTCCATTTGGATAAAATCTCAAATATTGTTTACTCTTATCGATGTTAGATATAAATTTGCAATCCGTTACATAAACTCCTGAAAATTTCAATCTATCTTTCTCTCCAGTTTTTTGGCATGCTGAAAAAAGAAATATGGTTATTAATATAATACAGATTTTATTCATTGTAAGGAGTTAAAATGGTTGCTAATGTTCCAAGGCTTGGTGCAGTAGCAGCTGCGTGGAACGATTTTTTATTGCTAAGATAAGATTTTCCACAAACTCGAGCAAGAATTTTGAAGAGGCGGAGCAAAATCAAATGTTGTTATAATATTAAAAATGGCTTTTGTGATACACATGGTTAAGCCGACTGACGAAGTAAACCATTTTTGGCAGTAGTTACATTCTGCCAGGTCCACACACATCTTCTTCTGTAACTCCTTTGGAATAGATTTCAAGTTGTTCAATACGCTGTTCCGTCCAATCTATTAATTTCGAATAACGACAAATAGGTTGCATAGATCCATAAAAATGTTCGTCTTTATAGTTTGGGTAAAATGTTTCAATTTCAGCATCTCTCCACTCTTCCCACAGTTTTTGCGATTTTTTTAAGTTAGTTACAAATAACTCATCTTGTTTATGTCGATTAAAAGCATCAAGTAAAACTTTTTCCATTTTTTCTTTCCATTCCGAATATACTTTACCCGCATTATAATTCATTTCAGTTTGAGTATCTCCATCAAAACTTCTGGTTTGACTATGAATGCTATTTAAAATGAAAAGACTGAAAACAACTAAAATATTTGATTTTTTAAATTTCATAGTGAACTATTTTAAATGCGGTTTTGAATAATTACTGCTAACGTTCCACGACTTGGCCCAGTAGAGGTTGAGTGGAACGATTATTTCTTACTAAGATAAGATTTTCCACGGACTCGAGCATGAATTGCGAATAGGCGAAGCCGACTGACTAAGTAAACTGCTGTTAGTGGTTGGTCATTTGATAAAGTTTAAAGCTTGACATAGTATTATCTTTATTTTTAACCCATGTATGATAGCAGTTTTCATCTTTTAAAAATAGTCCATAATTATATATGTCTCCTTTAATGCTAAAATTTTTTCGAATTTCGTTGTTACTTTCAATAAACTCCAAATCAAATTCCCCATCCTTTTTAGATATAAATTTCAATTTTGAATATGTTCCATCTTCAAATATTTCTAGCCAAACATTTTTTTCAATTGTCACGCTTACTATTGAGCCATTATATTCTTTATAGGTGAATTTACCATGCTTTATGAATTTTTTAAAATCATTTTCAGAAATTTTAGATAATGGTTTTTCATTCAGAATTTTCCAATCACTTTTGTTGGGTTCAAGTCTCCTCAGTATTTCACGAAATAAGTTGCAATTACGCTGTAATCTATAATATATTTTATCATTTAGAGAATCTGCTTCATTTTGAGACGATACGTTAAATTTTTCGTAGACTCCTGGCAAATGTTGGAAGAACATTGCTTTAACATTTAGAGTGTCATCTACAATTTTCGATTTTTCAAGAGATTCGCACATTGCAATTGTAACAGAATCGATTTGTTTTATATTTTGAGAAAAGACTGAAAACGGAAACAGGAAAACAAATAAAATACTAAGATGTTTTTTCATTTAAAAGGATTTTAGGTTTTTGCTAACGTTCCGCGGAATGGCGCAGTAGCGGCTGCGTGGAACGATTATTTCTTGCTAAGATAAGATTTTCCACGGACTCGAGCAAGAATTGCGAATAGGCGAAGCAAAATCGAACGTTGTTATTTATTGATTAGTAGCGATTGGGACAAACTGTTTTAGAAGTAGTTATTTTAATTTTACCAAAGGATGATTTAATCCATTTATTTCATTTTTAACGACAACATATTTCCCTATATTTTCAAACAGCTGAGACAGATTTTTATAGCCAAAAGATCTTGGATCAAAACTTGGGTCAATTTGCCTAAGTATTCCTCCGACTCTTGCTATATGTGTTTCATCTTCTTCACTAGTCGCTAAATCAAACGCTTTGTCAATTTTTTCCAATTCTTTCTTAGGGATTTTTACTGAGCTAGTTATTTGTTCTTGGTCTTTTTTATTATTTTTTACTACTTTTTTAGTTGATTTAGTATTCGAAACTTCTACTAGTTCTACAGCTTTAATTTTTTTCGAATCTAAATTTTCTGTTTGGGTGAAAACTTCACACGAATTTACAAATGAAATAGGTGTTGTTTGACGTCCAATTCCCATTACAAACAAACCTTCTTCTCTTATTCTTTTAGCTAAACCTGTAAAATCGCTATCACTAGAAACAATACAGAAGCCATCTATAGATTTGGAATGAAGAATATCCATTGCATCAATAATCATTGAACCATCAGTAGAATTTTTTCCCGTTGTATATGCAAAATTCTGCATAGCGTTTATTGAATTTTCATTTAAAATTGGTTTCCAACTATTCATTCCTGAACTTGTCCAATCTCCATATATTCGTCTGATTGTCGCTTTTCCAAATTTGCTGACTTCAGCAATAATTTCTTTGATTAGACTTGCTTGAGCATTGTCCCCATCTATTAGTAATGCTATTCTCATCTCGTTTTTTTTTTAATTACTGCTAACGTTCCGCGGCTGAGCGGGTAGCGACTTCGTAGAACGATTATTTCTTGCTAAGATAAGATTTTCCAAGGACCCGAGCAAGAATTGCGAATAGGCGAAGCAAAATCTAACGTTGTTATAAAACTAAAAGTAGCTATTGAGCCAAACCGCTGTTAGCATTAGCTTTTTTATTCTCCATTTTGATAAGCATAAAAATCATCAAATATAACTTCGCTAGTCAATTTTGCTTTTTCATATAACTCTAAAAAATGCTTTGCTATTTTTTTATTTTCCCACTCAGTTAATTCATCATAACATTCTATGAACTCAAAGTTTATTGCAATTAAATTTTCGGAGTTAAGTTTAGCTTCAATTTTATTCAGCGCTGATTTTTCGTCGTTAGAATTTATAAATGCATAAACAAAACCTCCGACCAAATCTTCGGCATTATTTTCATATTTATATTCAACACTTGTCCAATATACTTTCATCCTGTTTGCGTGATGTTTTTAAAGTTACTGCTAACGTTCCGCGGCTTGGCGCAGTAGCGGCTGCGTGGAACGATTTATTTCT
>CAMLRV010000041.1 GCA_946482495.1 uncultured Flavobacteriia bacterium | reverse complement strand
ATTTATTGGATCTAAGTATTTACCTGTTCCTGAAGAATGGCTTCTAATTAAATTATACTGAAGTTGTAATCTATCATTATCTTTGATTCTATATTGAGCCATTGGCCCAAAACCTGTATTTACACCATAAATGACTTTGTTTTCCGAAAACTCTTTCAAAAAAGCGAAACTTTCTTCTACTCTGTTGATTACAGGAGCACTAAGGTCTATTTTTTTATTATTAAAAATTATTGAAGTGAAATCTTCTATAGTTAAATATTCGTTTAACAAATTCATTATCAGTAGTTTAATTTTAATTAAAAAATCACAAATTATTTATGCGTAAATAAAAAATATGTGACTAAATTTGAAGCCACAAAGGTAACATATTCTTACAAACTAAAAAGAAAAATATGACTCAAGAATTTATTGATGTTTTGGTAATTGGTGCAGGTCCTTCTGGATGTGTTTCTGCTTCCTATTTACATAACAATAATGTGAATGTAAAGGTAGTAGAAAAAACAAAATTTCCAAGACTTGTTGTTGGTGAAAGTTTAATTCCAAGAGTAATGGATCATTTTGATGAAGCTGGTTTATTTCCTGCTTTGGATAAAATGAATTTTGAAAAGAAACTTGGAGCTCGTTTTATTCGTGGGAATGAAATTTGCGTTTTTGATTTTAGTGATAAATTTTCTGAAGGTTGGGATTGGACTTGGCAAGTGCCTAGAGCAGATTTTGATAATACATTAGCAGAAGAAGTTATCAATAAAGGAATTGATTTAGAATTTGAATCGGAAGTAATTGCTGTAAAATTTGAAGGAAAAAATTCAATAACTACCATTAAAGATAAAAATGGAAATTTGAAAGAAATTCATGCTAAATTTATCATCGATTCAAGTGGATATGGTCGTGTTTTGCCTAGATTATTAGATTTAGACACTCCATCAAAACTTGATCCACATTCTTCTATTTTTACTCACGTTCAAGATAAAAACAGACCAGAAGGTGAAGAAGGAACTTTAATTTCATTTGATATTTTAGAAACGGAAGTTTGGTTATGGGTAATTCCGTTTTCAAATGGCAATACAAGTTTAGGAGTTGTTGGACCAACTTCATTTATCAATTCTTTATCAGATGAAAGCAATGCTAAAGCGTTAAGAAATGCAATTCAACTATCAGATTATTATATCAAGAGATTTGGAGATGTAGAGTTTTTATTTGAACCAATAAAATTGGAAAACTATTCACGTTCCGTGAAAAAAATGTATGGTGATGGATTTGCGTTAACAGGAAATAGTTCTGAGTTTTTAGATCCAGTTTTCTCTTCAGGTGTGGCATTTGCTACAGAATCTGGAATGTTATCTGCCAAATTAATTCATAAAGAATTACAAGGTCAAAAAGTAGATTGGGAAGTAGAATTTGCTGAATACATGAAAAGCGGTATTGGTGTTTTTACAACTTATGTAAAAGAATGGTATACAGGAAATTTACAAACTCTTTTCTTTCATCAACCTGAAAACCCAGATGTGAAAAAGAAAATTTGTGCGGTTTTAGCTGGTTATGTTTGGGACCAAAACAATCCTTTTGTTAAAAAACATGACAATGTAATTAAAAACATGGCTCACATGTTAATGATGGAAAAAGAACAGCAAGAAAAACAGCAATAATTAATAATAAAAAAAGGGCAATTTGAAATTGCCCTTTTTTATATAAAATATTTTGAAAATATTATTTTAATTCTTTTGCGATTAGCTTAGCTAAAGTTTTACCTGTTTTTGCAAAACCTTCACCGATTCTACTTTCGTTACTGAAGTTATTTCCCCACTGGTCTCCAGGTGCATCAATATAGTTAGCTTGATACAATACATTTGATCTGTTTGCCGTTTCTACTAATTTAATTGTAGTAGTTACTTTTGCTGGTTGTTTCATAACTCCTGCATCCCATCCTGGATAAATCCAGTTTACTTTAACTTCAATTGTGTATTTTGCAGATTTGTTATCTTCTTTAAAAACAATATTTTTCTTTTCTTTTGCTAAAACAACATTAACTAGTTCTAAGAATTTTGGATTCCAAATCATTTCTTTACTTCCATTCCATTTTTTAATCCAAGTATCACCTACTCCTGGTGTTTTTTTATTTAACTCTTCAGAACGATTTTTGATGTATTCTGCTTCAGTAAGATTTTCTTTCAATAATTTTAAATTTGAATAGTCAAATTCTACATTTACAGACGTTTGGTCTTTCAATGAAGCAAAACTTCCAGTAACTTCTTTCACACCCTGTGCATTTACACAAGCACTAATCATTAAAACGATAGCAATAAAATGTTTTTTCATAAATTGTTTAATTAATTGTTTGATTCAAATATATAATTTTATAATTCAATTATACTTATTTATAAGGTTTTTTTTGTGAAATCAAATTGTTTCATTTATGATTTGATTTTATTCTAGAATTAAACATATAATAATTTTTCTTCTTCCATATCTAAGAAATGAAAATGCCTACGAATAACTTCTTCATCTAATGAAACATCTTCTTTATTCTTATTAATTAACCATTGACGTTGCTGATTAATCAATTCCAAATAAACCATTTTACATTCCATTGTCATTTGCTCGTCGTGAGCCAAATTTTTACTATGTTCCAATTTCTGAGCAATTTGTTGTAAAACGGGTAAGGTATTTAATTCTTTTTCATAATTTGTTTTTAAATGATTTAAGGCGTGATCCGCTAATTGTTTTCGAATAGAATTGTACACCTCATCTTCCGTAACTGTTTCACGATGATTCATGGATGGCAATAATATTTTTCGAATTAAATAGGGTAAGGTTAATCCTTGAATCAATAAGGTTAAAAGAATCACTATAAATGTGATAAATAAAATTAAATTTCGTTCTGGAAATTCGCTTCCATCTGCTAATTTTTCTGGTATTGATAAAGCTGCAGCTAAAGAAACCACGCCTCGCATACCTGTCCAACCCAAAACAAACGGACCTTTATAACCTGGATGTCTGGTATCTGCAACGGTAATAAAATTTTTAGCTATTTGTGTCACGATAACCGCTCCGAATGAAGATATTATTCTCGCAACAATTAAAACAGCTGTAATAATTGCACCATATCCAATTGCTGAAGACATACTCACACCTTCTAGACCTGCTGTAATTTGTGGCAAATCTAATCCTATTAAAATGAAAACTAATCCGTTTAGTACGAAGCAGAAACTTTCCCAAACATTAAATCCTTTTAATCGAGAAGTACTACTTAAAAAACCGTGACGATTATTCGCTAAAAGTAAACCACCACTCACTACAGAAAGCACTCCCGAACTATGTACTTCTTCAGCAGCCAAATACATAATATAAGGAGCTACAATAGAAAGCACAATATCTACATTGGCATCTGTTGGTAAAAATTTGTGTGCTTTCATGAAAACCCAGCCAATAAGTAGCCCAATTCCTACTCCACCAACTACCATCCAACCAAAACTCATTACCGCTTCTTGCCAAATAAATTGTCCGGTTCCAATTGCAACTAAAGCAAATCTGAAAATAATTAGTGAAGACGCATCGTTTAATAAACTTTCACCTTCTAAAATAGAAGAAATAGTTTTTGGAACTTTTACAAATTTTAAAATTGCTCCAGCACTGACTGCATCGGGAGGAGAAACAATTCCACCCAATAAAAAACCTAATGCTAATGTAAAACCAGGAATAAAATAATTAGCCACTAAAGCAACTGAAAAGGCTGAAATGAAAACTACTATAAATGCAAAACTTGTAATGATTCTTCGCCAGCGCCACATTTCTTTCCATGAAACTTTCCAAGCTGCTTCATATAATAATGGTGGTAGAAATATGAAAAAAATCAGTTCGGGCTCTATATGAATTTTTGGTGTTCCTGGAATAAAACTGATAAACAAACCTGCTAAAACCAATAAAACTGGATAAGCCACTTTGATTTTGTTTGCCAACATAATTAATAGTACAATAACCACAATTATGCTTAAATAAAAAGGAAAGTTTTCTAGCATTTGCTTTTAGATTTACATGTATAACAAATATAAGAAAGAAAAGTAAGATTTAACTAATTTGCAACTGAGTGTAAAGGTCGAGAAATATATGAAATCTATAAAAAAAACAGCCTTTCAGCCACTTTCCCAAAAGAGGTAAAAAAAACCGAAAATCTGAGTTCTAATCTTAAGTGGACAATTTAAAGTGTAGTGTCTTTATCAGTTATCTAAACTATGATATTAATGTGGTTAAAAAACTTAAATTCCAGATGCAAAGGGATTATCTGTTAAAACAAAAACCCTGCAAAAAAATTACAGGGTTTAGCTCTTTACAATTACAAATTTTATTTTTCTACAATAATAAAATCTGATCTTCTGTTCACAAAATGTTCGTCTTCGGTGCATTTCACTCCGTTACTACATTTGTTTCTTAAGCGAGTTTCTCCAAATCCAACCGCACTTTCAATTCTGTCAGGAGCAATACCTTTTGACAAAATATAAGTTTGAGTTGATTTTGCTCTTTTATCTGATAAATTTAAATTGTATAAATCTTTTCCTCTAGAATCGGTGTGCGATTCAATTCTTATTTTAACTTTTGGGAAATTATTCATAACAAAAACTACTTTATCTAATTCTGCAGCTGCTTGTGGTGTAATATCCCATTTGTCGTAATTAAAGAAAATTGGATTAATATCAACTTTTTCATCACCAGTTACTTTATCTTTCACAACTAAATCATCTAAGCTAGTTAATTTAAAATCTAAATTAATAATGTCGCCATTTTTATCAAGAGTTGCAATTTCTTTCGCTTCAGAAGTATGATTTGGTTTGGAAGCTTCCACTTTATAAGTTCCGTTACAAGGCAACACAAATTCAAATTTACCATCGGCAGGTGTTATAAATTCATTTACTAAATCGCCAAAAGCATCATAAACTTTAACCGTTGCTCCTTCAATATTAACTTGTGTTTTAGAATTTCTAACCGTTCCTTGAACAATCTGATTACATTCTTGTTTTTTCTTAGTGAAATAATAAATATCATCATCTCCTTTTCCAGTTTCTCTATTTGAAGAAAAGTAACCTGTTTTGGATTCCGAATCGATGATATAAGAGAAATCATCTTTATTACTATTTATCGGTTCACCAAGGTTTTTTGGATATGAAAAATCAGTTCCAACATGTTTACTTTCGAAAACATCTAAACCTCCGAAACCGTAATGTCCTTCCGAAGAAAAATAAAGTTTGCCATCTCTATAGAAAGGAAACATTTCTCTACCAACGGTATTGATTTTTGGACCTAAATTTACTGGAGAATTCAGCTTACCGTCTGAAAAAACTTCACAAACATAAATATCAGTTTCTCCATAACCGCCTGGCATATCCGACACAAAAAACAGCCATTTCCCGTCCGGACTCAATGCTGGATGTCCCACACTATAATCTAAACTATTGAAAAATAAATTCTCCGTTTTTGTTACTTTTCCTCCATCTAACCAAGCCTTAATAATTTGGAAATTATTAGTTCCTGAAGCATCATTTTTTAATTTATTTCGTTTTAAAGTATTTGTGGTATAATAAAACGTTTGTAAATCGGGTGCGAAAGCAATTGTAGCATCATGATAGTTTGAATTTATCTCATCAAAGAAAAGTTTTTGATTAAATAAAGTACCATTAGTAAGATTTACCTCAGCAACGTACATCGCTAAAAAAGGTTGTTGATTCCAAGAATATAATTTGGTAGCACCTTCATTGTTACTTGAAGCATATACCATTTTATCTCCATAATAAGTAGTTCCGAAATCTGCATTTGGACCATTAACTTCCAAATTTCTAATTTCATATAGTGACTCTTTTTTAGCCAAACTATCTAAACGAAGTTGATTATTTGTAAACTCCTTTATCTCACCATTAACCGCTTTTTTCTTCAAATACTCTTTCGTAATTGAATTTGCTTTCTCATAATCTCTAACACCTCTTAACGATTGTGTATAACGAAGCATGTATAAATCTGATAAATTTTGACCTTGTACTTCGTAGAGTTTTTGATACCAAGGCAAAGCCTTACGCATATCATTTATAAAATAATAGGTATCCGCAATATTGGTAATAGTTTCCGTTGATGGATTATCATTTTTTTCTAAATACTCTTCATATAATTTAGCAGCTTCCACATAGGACATGCTTTTAAACAATTTATCAGCCGCTTTAAGTTTTTGTTGTCCGAATGCAATACTAGCAAACACAAACAATCCGAAAGTAAATAATTTTCTCATATGCATTAGTATTAAAAGAAACGTGGAGATTTGATTGTTGTTGACTTTTGTGGCATTTGATAACGAAGAATGACTTCGTGTGTTCCATCATTGTATTTGTTTAATTCAGTAACTGTGTAGTCAAAAGAATAACCAATGAAGAAATCTTTAGCAAACTGAAGTCCGACCAAAGCACTAACAGAATCATCCATTCTGTAGGAAGCACCTAGAGTGACTTTTTCTTGTAATAAGAAATTCGCGGAGAAATCTGTTGCTAATGGTGAACCAGAAACTGCTTTTACCAAAACTGAAGGTTTAAATTTAACTGCATCTGACAAATCAAATACATAACCTCCAATAAAGTAATAATGTAATTTATCTGAAACTACCGATTCTTGAACATCATCATAGAAATCATATCTTAAAAAACTTGGAACAGATAAACCAACATACCATTTATTTGAATACATATAAGCTCCAGAACCAATTGTAGGCATTAGCTTATTATTGATATTATTGTTTAACAATACATCATTCGCATTGTAAAAACGTCCTTTAGACCAATCGATGTTTAACATTCTGGCACCAGCTTTTAAACCAAAAGCTAATTTAGTAGTTACGCCTAAATCGATAGCATAAGACATATTACCTGTTACGGTTTGTTCACTTGATGGGCCTAATTCATCACTAATAATATTTAAACCTAAACCAATTTTTTTATTACCAATCGGTGAATGAATTCCTACAGTTCCCGTTTGTGGTGCACCATCTATATTTACCCATTGTTTTCTTAAAAGCAAATTAGCTTCTAAAGTTCCCACAGAACCCGTATATCCGGGATTAACTGTAATGGTATTATACATGTACTGTGTATATTCTGGGTTTTGTTGTGCTACAGCATACCATCCAGAAAAGCTTACTAACAACCATAATAAACCCTTTATATTTTTTATATTTTTTCTCATCTTTTTAAAATTTAATATTGGAAAAATAGTTGATAATATAACCTAGCGCATTATAAATAGCCATCCAGTTTTTATTCTATTCACAGCTTCACCTGTTTCAAAAACGTAGTAATATGTTCCAGTAGGTAAAATATTTCCATTAAAAGTTCCATTTACATTGGAAACACCTTTCCAGTTGTTATTGTATCTTTTAGTTTCATAAACTAAATTTCCATATCTATTATAGATTTCTAATTTATTATTTGGATAATATTCGGCACATTGAATATTGAAGAAATCGTTAGAACCATCTTCATTTGGAGTAAATTCATTAAACACTATTAAACATAATGGTTCTGTTGAAACACCTGCGATATCACCATCGTCTGGATCTTCTTCATTCGAACTAATAATTTCCACCATATTCAAATAGTCGCCAGTAACAAGTACAGTAGCAGTAATTTGTAAAACAGCATTCTGATTTGCTGGTAATGAAGGGATTGTCCAAATTCCAGATACAGGATTATAAGTTCCATGAGTAGAAGTATAACTCACAAATGCATAACCACTTGGCATATGTTCACTAATAACAATGTTAGAATAAGCACCTAAACCTATATTAGAAACAGTAATTGTGAAAACCACATTATCATCAACAAATGGTGTCGGATTGTCTACAGTTTTTGTTATGGAAAGGTTAGAACACATTCCATTTGTAACATTTAAACTTGCCGAACTTGTTGTGCTACATGCCGCAGCATTTGTATAAGTAACTCCAACTGTATTAGTACCTGATTGCGACCATTGTACTGTAATTGTATTATTAGAGCTTCCACCGCCACTAATAATCACTCCACCAGCACTTAATGTCCACACATAGTTAGACATACCTGCCTCTGTGGTATAAGTAACGTTAGTAAGAATACAACTATTAGGTGTACTTTCTGTTAGAGTGGCTGGAATATTTTGTAAGAAGTTAACCGTAATTGCCAATCTTGATCCACTAGAACAACCTGAAACTGGATCAGTAATTACTGCATAATATGTTGCCCCGTTTACTAGTAGAGTTGTTGTAGGTAAAACGTTACCATTTACAGCTGCATCATACCAAACTATATTTGATTCATTTACTTGTAGAGAGGCAATTGTTGGATTAGTTGTTCCACAAAAGTCTTGAGAAGTATCTGTTGTAGTTGGTGTTGGAATTGTGATGATTGTTGGTGTTACTGCAAGTCTAGAAGCACTTGAACATCCAGAAGCTACATCAGTTAAACCAGCATAATACGTAACCCCACTCACTAAAAGTGTAGTTGATGGTAAAGCATTTCCATTAACTGCAGCATCGTACCAAATTACCCCTGCTTCATTCACTTGTAAGGAAGCGATAGTTGGATTGTTAGCAGCACAAAAATCTGGTGTTGCATCTAAAGTTGTTGGGGTTGGCACTGTAATTATTGTTGGGGTTACAGCGGCTCTACTTCCACTTGAACATCCTGAAGCTACATCTGTAATTCCAGCATAGTAAGTAACTCCAGAAACCAATGGGGTTGTTAAAGGTAAAACATTACCAGCAATTGCAGCATCGTACCAAATCACCCCCACAGTTTCATTTAGCTGTAATGATGCAATTGTTGGATTGGCTGTCGCACAAAAGTCAGGCGAAGCATCAATTGGGGTTGGTGTTGGAACAGTAATTATATTTGGTGTAACTACTAATCGAGTTGTACTTGAACATCCAGAAGCAATATCTGTTAATCCAGCGTAATAAGAAACTCCATTCACTAAAGGAGTAGTTGATGGCAATATATTTCCATTAATTGCGGCATCATACCAAATTACTCCGGCTTCATTTACTTGTAAGGAAGCAATTGTTGGATTAGCTGTTGCACAAAAATCCGGAGTAGCATCTAATGTTGTTGGTGTTGGAACTGAAATAATTGTTGGAGTTACTGCAAGTCGAGTAGCACTTGAACAACCAGAAGCTACATCTGTAATTCCAGCGTAATAAGTCACACCACTTACTAATGGCGTTGTAGAAAGTAACACATTTCCATTTACTGCAGCATCGTACCAAATTACCCCTGCTTCATTCACTTGTAAGGAAGCAATCGTTGGATTGTTAGCCGCACAGAAATCTGGAGTAGTATCTAAAGTGGTTGGTGTTCCTACTTGAATCACTTGAACTTGCACACTTTTAAAAGTTCCAGCTAAATTCTGACAGCTACTATCGCTACTCATGGCTACATAATACGTATACGGACTATTTAAAGTCGTTAATCCTGTAATTGTAAGTACGCCATTTGAAGCAATATTATAAGTAATTCCACCAAAAGTACCATTTGTAATTGGTTGAGATAAATCATTTGTAAAGAACCAACTGAATTGTGGATTTGCAAAAGTTGTTGATGGTGTTAGCGTTGCAACATCACCTAAACACACTTGATCATCCAATGCATTAATATCATTTGCAACAGAAAAAGGAAATATAGTAAAAGTAATTGAAGTTCTATTAGGCATTGCCGTTTCGCAATAATCATCAGAACTCACACCAACATAATACGTATACGTTCCAGGTAATAATCCTGTTAGTACTAAAACACTTGAATTTTGTCCAGGAATTAAAATCTGATTGGTTCCATCAAAACTATACCAATAATAAACAGGGTTTGTCATTGTTGGAGTTCCACTCAATTGTGCAGTTAAAGTTACAGTACCCGTTGTACTACAAAAAGTAGTGTCATCATCTGCATTAATTAAAATATCTGAAATAGCTCCAGAAGGCGATGCAGGCATTACAATAATGGTAATTGGAGTTCTTGATAAAACTTCACAACCACCTCTTACTGGCTGAATATAAAACACATATGTTCCAGGTGTTAGTGTTACTGGCAAAGTATAACTCACACCAGAATTAACTAAGTTTCCGCCAACAGCAGCATCATACCAATTATAAGTTGTACAATTATCGGCAGTAAGTGTAACTGTAGCTTGCTGACAAACTTCAATAGTATCATCAATTCCACCAACTATATCTACAGTTGCTTCACGTTTCACGTAGTGCAATTGAATATGATCTAACACATTTAAGGCACCACCTAATCTTATTTTCACTCTATCGTATGGAGGTGAATTCGTATTCGAAATAAAAATCGCACCATCATTACCTCCGTTAAGTAATTCTAAATTCGCGGCAGATCCGTTTGCAACTAACAAAGTGCCTACAGGAGTATCCCCCATATAACGTTGAACTGTAAAACCTGATAAAGCACTAATATTTAAAGTTGAACCTGGTTTCTGAATGTATATTTTTAAAACATCAGTAGTTTGAGAAACCGTTCTAAATTTCACAGTTAATTCAGCTGCTGATAAAGCTCCTACTCCATTATATAAAGTAGCATAAGTTGTATCACTATTGTCTACTGCATTCCATGGGTCTACAACATTAGTTGTATTTGTTAATACACCAATACCTAAATCATAAACCCCATAAAAAACATCTTCCACATCTCCAGGTAAACAAACCATTGGTGTAATTACTTGGTTATAATAAGCCTCATAAACTTTAGCATTTTGGGCGATACTAACCGTTGAACCAACAATAATTCGAACTCCATCATAAATTTGTGGACCAGATAAATTACTTGGAACGAAAGTATACTCAAAACAATTATCACCAGGTAATAAATCTACTAAACTTCCTGAAAGTGGTTGAATTACTCCAATATCTACAGGAACTCCCATGCCATTTCTCTTAGTACCCACAACTGATATGGCACCAATTAAAGTTAAACCACTATATTCTGTTCCTAGTTTAACTGTTAACGGAGTTCCTGCAGGAATTGAATTATTCCATTCTAATATTTGCCAAGTAGTTCCTACTCCTAAAGCTCCCAAACCACTTGTAATTGTAGAATGTGTTTGTGGATTATGATCTATGGCTAAAGAACCGTTAAAAACACCTCCTGTAAGTATTGAACCTGATGTTTGCGTATCGGCATAAATTCGAGTTGTATTTTGAAAACAAGCTGTTGGATCATTTACAATAACTGTAGCAATTTCACTTACACTACAAGTTCCATTACTTGAAACTGCAGTATAAGTATAAACACCCGCCGCCATAAATGGTCCTACAGTATTAGAAGCTAAAACATTTCCGTTAGAATCGTACCAAACAATCGGTGCAGTAGATGTAGCCATTAAAGTAACACTACCACCGATAGTTGTTGTATAACTATTCGGATTTACGTCTAAAGATGGTGGTGTATTTACAGTTACATTAACAGCTGTTATTACCGAAATACAACTACTAATAACTTCAGCTTGAATATAATATGTTCCACTGGTAGTAATATGAGCCGCAGCAGAAGCTGAAATTGGAGTCATAGCACTATCGAAAAAAGTATAAGTTGTATTTCCTGTTGGATCAAAACCGATAATCGCATCGGCTAAATTGACACTACCACAACCGGATAAATTCGAATTTACATTTAAGCTGGTTTGAGTTGGGAAAACAACTGTAACAGGTAATAACGTTCCTGCAGCATTTTCACATGTTCCTCCTACTTCCATAGCAATGTAATACGTTTTTGGTGTGTTACTGGCATTTAATCCTGTGATGGTTAATTCTCCAGTAATGGCATCTTTCACATATGTAATTCCAGGATGACCTGAAAACCCAGTAGTGATTTCAACAGTTTTAGTTTGATCGGTATAATAATTAAAAGTACTATTTGATAAACTTGTTGTTGGTGTAATTGAAGCATTACCTGAACATGATGCAGTAATTGTAGCATTACTAACTGAAATATCAGACGCTACCGGAACTGTAATTATTGTTACAACAATTGGTGTTCTTGATGATAAATTAGGACATCCAATTTTTCTAGCAGCAACATAATAAGTAGTTGTAGTAGTTAAAACAGGAGTCGTATAACCAACATTATAAGCCGTCACTGCAATTGGTGTAGTACTAGTTGCAGAGCTATACCAAACTAATTCATTTTCAGAAGCAGTATCGGCATGTAAAGTTACGGCCTGACTTCCACATAGAGTTAAATTCTGAGAAACTAATGCTATTGTTGGTGCAGCCGGGCTTCTGTATATATCGTAAAAACGTAAACCTTTCGTTAAGTTTAATTGTACTAAAGATGATAATGTTAATCGTACTCTATCAAAAGATTGACCTGGAGAAATTGGAATTGTAGTTTTTTGCCCATTACTTAGCAATCCCAATAAATCCAAATCGAGTATCGTACCTAAATCGTAAGTGTGAACAACTGTGGTTCCATTTAAAGCTTCTATTTTTAAACCATCCGCTAAACCCAAATTTAAGATAGCTGGATTGTCTAATTGTATAGTAATATGAAATTGGTCGGTTGGATTAGAAAGTGAATTAAAATATACGGTCTGACTAATCGTACCTGCAACAGCTAATAAACCTAAACTAATGTGTGAATAACTATTTGGATCGGTATCAATAGCATACTGCTGATTTTGAACTCCAGCTGCTCCTAACCCTATTAAATCAAGAGTCCCGCCAGTTCCATCATAAGAA
>CAMLRV010000040.1 GCA_946482495.1 uncultured Flavobacteriia bacterium | reverse complement strand
ATTAATTTTAAAAAAAGCGAATTTAATAAAAATTAGTTTAGTTAGCAAAAAAGATCCAGACGATACAAACCATCATTTTTTATACGCCATATAACATCTAATGGGTCTTTTTTCTTTTTTACATCTTAGACCTGACAGGTTTTAAAAACATGTTAGGTCTGCTTGTAAAAGAACACAAGAGACTTCAATATTTTTTAGCTCAAAGTCGGGAGACTTTACGCAACAGGCGAAAAATCCTTTTAATCTTTCAAATCTGCGTGCTAATTAACTTATTAATAATCAAAATACCAGTTAAATAAGTCGGTAGAAATACCTACAGAAACCCAAGTAGTGTTGGATTTGTCGAATGTTACTGAGGTTTTAGTTGGGTCGAAACTTCTGTGAACCACGTTTGCAAATATTTTCAAATTTGAAGATGGATTAATTATGTAACCCGCTGTGAAATCTCCAATTAAAATAGTTGTGGTATTACCTTGTCCGGCAAAAGCACCTTCATCATATGGGCGTGGATTGGTTTCACTATCGTATGGAATAAACAAGTTGGTTCCGTAATTGTAGTTATTGGTTCCGTCTGTATAATCAAATCCGCGTTTTCCGTAAATTAACTTCGCCTGTGCAAAATATCTGTTTTTGTTATAACGCGCAATTCCAATTAATTCTTTAAAGTTAGCTCCCCAAGCGTGTCCCATACTCTGATTGTTGTGCGTGTAATTCGTAAGTGTTACACTGTGCGAATACACATACGGACGCACAATATTATATTCTGCCTGAAGCGTTAAGTTTTGAATGTTGAATGCATTGAAATATTTAGCTCCAATTTGATATCCGAATTTGTTTTTCCAGCTTTTATTTCCTTTTGAGACATCGCCAACAGAAAACTCGTCGATTAACAATTGCCCGTACGCACTAATTAAACTGTTGAATTTGTATTTTGAAGTAATCCCTAATAAGGCATTCCCCGATTTTGGCGAAGAAGCAAACTCAACTGCTCTATAGAAAATAATTGGGTTGATGAAGTTCGGATCAAATCCTCTTCCGTTCGTGTTCGACCAAACTACACTTTCAAATAATCCTAAATTCCATCTTTTAGTTACGTTCCAACTTAAGTAGTGATTCGCCATGTATTTAGAAGCATACGTGTCTTCTGCTGTGTTTTCTGGAGTAATATCACGTAAAAACATGTAGGTGTTGGTATATTTTACTTTCCAGAAAGTAGTATTGAATTTGATAAACGGATACGGACTCGTAGCATCACCTTGAATGATAGAACGATATCCATCTCCAATAAAGTTTCTTCCGTAACCTAATTGCACATCAAAGAATCTGCTAGCTGTAAATTTAATATTGGCTTCTGCCATAGGGAAATCGAAAGCATCAACTTTAAATTTTTTCGCAATTCCAACTCCAGGAATCGTTGCTGGGTTTCCTCCTGATGGTTTTAAACTCACGGCATAAGCATTATAATAATCTGCAAAACGACCCTGACTTTCGTAAATAGATGTGGTTAATGTAATGTTGTTTCCAATTCCAGCTTGAATGTTCACACCACGTGTATTCACAAAGGTATTTTGTAATTCGCTGCTAAAATCTTTTCCACCACGAACATCTAAAATTGGGTTGAATAAAAACCAATAACCATCGCCTTGTACTTCAACTATGTTTTCATTCCAAAACTTTCTTCCTAACCAAGAGGTTTTTTTCATCAATTTAGCATTATAATTTTTTTCAAAATCATAATATTTGGCCACATCTTTATACGAATAAGGTTTTTCAGCCGTGTGATTATTTGTTCCTACTTGATTCATATAGGCTTCAAATTCGGCATATTTTTGATGATTGAAAGGAATGTTTAATCCGCTTTTAAATTGTGGATTTTGAAATTTATGATAAACGATATCTTTAAATTCGTTTAATTCTGTATCGGCAGTAATTTTTTCGGTATGATAAGCATTTTCATCAACTTTTTTGGTTCTTTCATCATCTGAAAAAGGGAAGTTAACTTTCAGGGTATACTTGGCATAAACTGGTTTTCCGTTATACGTAGCAGGATCAACATTGGAAAGTAATGAAAAAACGCGTTTGGTTTCGGCTTTAATTTCTTCTGAAGCAGCATCGATATATAATAAATCGAATTTCCCTAAGGTATCAACTGCAAAAAGTGCAATGATGGTAGATTTTTCAGCGGTATAATCTTTATTGAAATTTTGCTTAAAATGATCTTGAATGGTGGTAAAAAAACAAGTTTCGTCTTCTGGTTTGACTTTACAATTTTCAAAAATTGGAAGTTTTTCTACATTGTTTTGTGAGAAAACAGTTAGAGAAAACAGAATAACGATTGTACTTAATATTTTTTTCATTTTGATGCTTTATTTTTTAACCGCAAGGCTCGCAAGGTATTCGCAAGGCTCACAAAGTTTTTTTATATTTTTTTTAAATCGAATTATTAATTTCGTAAATCGTAAATCTAACATCGTATTTTACTTTTTACTTGGCTCTTTTTAATACCCCTCAGAAACCGCTACACCTTCAGAAATGGCTTTGGCTGATGATGTTCCGATTCTTTTTACCCCTAATTTTATCATTTCAAGTGCTTCTTCTTGGGTTTTGATTCCGCCCGAAGCTTTCACTGGTAATGGAAATGCGTTTTCTAACATGGCAATGATAACCGGAATAGTCGCTCCATTCGGTGAACCATCTAGTGTATTATAAAATCCGGTTGACGATTTCACAAACACATTTTCAAAATCTTTTTCTTTACAATTGGCGGCAACCACATTTTTAATCAGTGAGGTCAATTGAATGATTTGAGCTCCGCTTAAAGCTGCTACTTCAATAATCCATTTGATCGTTTTGAAGTGTTGTAAAGCGAAAAGAGTTCCTTTAAAAATCTCACATTTCACTAAATCAATTTCTCCGTTTTTAAAGGCTTCGAAATTCACAACAAAATCTAACTCATCTGCTCCGGCTGCAATAGCTTTTTTGGCTTCTGAAAGTTTTTCTTCAATAGTATTGGTTCCTTCTGGAAAACCAATTACTGTTCCCACCAAAACCTTAGCATCTTGCTCTACAATTAGTTTTTTAGCTAATGCAACTTTATTAGGCCGTATCATTACCAATTTGAACTGTTCGTCAATAGCTTCTTGCACAAAATTAGCTACTAAAACATTGTTTTCTTTTTCAGAAACTTTTGCTTGAGTTGCCGTTTTTAAATACGTAGAATCTAAATATTGCCTGATGTTCATTTTGTAAAAATAAAAAAATCTCATAAATGTGAGATTTTTAATTTGTTTTTTATTGCACAAACTTTTTTACATAAGTAAAACTTGCAACAGCCCCAATTGTATTTGCTAAAATATCAAACCAATCAAAGGTTCTATTTAAAGTAAAATTTTCTTGCAACAATTCAATGGTAATTCCCATAATTATACCCAAAAACAAAACCATTAAAACATGTTTTAATGGTTTGTATTTTAAACTTTTTGTCCAAAGCAAAACGAAAGTAAAGTAAAAAATAAAATGTACTACTTTGTCTTTATATTGGAAAGTAATTTTAGGAACTTTCGGTGCTTCTTCTAAACAAAAATAAAAGATTATAATTGTCCAAAAAACCGCAAGAACTTTATATAAATTATGCTCCGATAAGTGCTGTGTAATCTTCACTTGATAATAATTCAGCGATTTCATCTGTGTTAGAAATCTTCACTTTTACCATCCATCCTGCTCCATAAGGATCAGAGTTTACAGCTTCTGGATTGCTTTCTAAATCTTCATTAAATTCGATAATTTCTCCACTTAATGGTAAAAATAAATCAGAAACAGTTTTTACAGCTTCCACAGTTCCAAAAACTTCATCTTTATCTAAAGTTTGGTCTAAAGTTTCTACTTCAACATAAACAATGTCTCCTAATTCTTTTTGAGCAAAATCAGTAATTCCTACAGTTGCTACATCTCCATCAATTGAAACCCACTCGTGGTCTTTTGTGTACTTTAAGTTTGCTGGTATATTCATTTCTTTTTAATTGTGTTTTATATTCGACAAATGTAAATTATATTCTTAAAATTTACTATTTATTTTCATTTTTTAATTTCCGAAATTGTAACGTAACGTAATTCCTGAACGAATGTTCGTTAACGGGAATGCTGTTGAGATAACCGCTTTAGAGAACTGATGATCGTAGAAGAAAATTGCCGTGAAATTCTTGCTAAATGAATAATCAGCAGTTAACTTGAATGACCAAATATTTTGTCCACCTCCTAATTGGTTGTTATCGTAATCTAAATATCTTACTATCGTCATGTTTTTACGAAGTGTAAAATCGGCTTTTAAATTGATGTCGCTCTTAATCATTCCTTGTGCATTATCGGCTAATCTTGAATTAATTTGAACGCCTTTAATTCTATATCCTAAACGAAGTGTATAATCATTTCCTTGTACTTCGGTTAATAAGTTATTGTCGAAACTCATATTTAAACTTCGGTCTTTTTTAATTTCAGCCATAATGTTTAACGAGTTTTTCAATTCGAAATTGATGTTAATTAACGGATTAAATTGTTCCGTTAAGTTCACATTCGAAGTAATTACATCTGGGAAGAAATTACCATTGGTATCTGTTGGACTCGGATTTAAATTACTTCTAAACGCATTCACACTATAACTAGAACGGTAACCGTGTTGTAAAGAGAAACGTTTGAAATTATCTTTAAACCAAGCTAACTTCATTAATCCTGTGTATTTTAAGGTCCAGTTTGGTAATGGGAAACTAGAAAATAACCCTGTTTGAACTGAAGATGTTTTTACACCTGAATATGCTGAAATGAACGCAGGAACTAAAACACGCTGACTGTTTTTTCCGAATCCAATTGGGTATCCTGAAGCATCATATGAATAATTAGAAGGCCCGAATTGTTCATCAGCTAAACGAATAGCAATGGCATAACGATTTTTACGGAATCTCTCGAAAATTTCAGATTCATTTTCATCACTTTTCTTGAATGCCGTTTTAATCATAATAGTAGAAATACTAAAATTACCCGTACTGTAATGAGAAAGCGGGTGGTATTCGTTACCAACTGCATCATATTGCTCTGAAGAGTTTTCTGTAATATTTCTTTCTGCGTTGATGTCAATTTTTAAATCTGGAATAAATTCAACTTGAGCCGTATAATCTAATTTTTTAGATCTCACTTGCGTGAAACTTTGGTTAAATTCTGGATAGCTTGTTAAATAACCTCTTTTGGCAGCTTCGTATCTTATATCCGACTGATCTCCGAAAACGAAACCTAAAGTTGGACGAGAAGTTCCGAAGAAACCTAATCCAGGTAAATAACCTGGTAATAAAGTCCCGCCTGATTCGGTATAGTTAACCTGAATATTTTTCACAGAAGTTAATAATCCAATTCCAAATTTAGCAAAACCACTTCTTTCTTCTTGTGTGATTTTAGGAGCTGTATTTGTTACTTTTTCACCTGGTTTTGGTGGCGCTTTTTTAGTTGGAGCTGCCGCTTGTTTTTTCTGTTTTTTAACCGTTAAACCAATGTATTTATAAAAGGTATTCATGTCTAATCCAGCATTGATTTTATGTGAATTAGCATTCTGAATCGTATTTCCTAATTGATAGATGGTTCCGTCTAAAGCTTGGAAAGTTGAAAACGCATCTGATGAACGTTGCCAGCTATAATCACCCGTATATACATATGATGATTTTACAAAACTCAGCACCGGAATTTTATTAATTGGTAAGTCGTAATTAGCTGTTAATTGTTGGTTATGTGTGTTAGCTGTACCGAAATTCCAGTAATCATTCCAAATATCTAAATCGTTAATTGGATTGTTATTGGTATCGAAATAATTACGAACGATGTTATTATTTGCCGCAGTATAATTTAATTTTAATGATTTTGTAATAGGGAAATTAACTCCATATTGATAATTGAAGAAATAATTTCTTCTGTATAACGGATCTAAACCAATTCCTTGTACATCAATTAATCGGAATTGTTGACGGTTAAATTGTCTGACAATATTTGAATTGAAAGTAATATTACTTGGTAAGAAGTTGAAGTTTAAATCACTAAATACTTTATAGTAACCATTTTTCTTCATAAACTTATTCTTTTTAAATGGCTCTAACGACATTGGCTTGAAAGAATACGCATAATCTAATGATGATTTTTGTTGTTGATCTACAACACTTTGAATTTGGAAATCGTGGTGTTGCATTTCATTAAACGAATAAGAAAGTGTTACGTTTTCTACATCGTAAAAACGTTGTTTTTGTTTTTCGCCACGATCTTTTTTCACCCCGATAAAGTTCACACTTGTACGTTTAGTATAATCGATAGCACGGTTTTTAATTTCGTCTTTTTTATCTGGATTTGATTCTGCAGAAATTACTTCTTTTAATTCTAAATCTTGATATAAAGGATCAAATTTTGGAGTAATTACTTGCTCTCCCACGGCGTAGTTAAATGGTAAATTTAGTTTCCATTTTTTTGGTAATAATTGTCCCACATTGAAGTTCGAAACGATATCATATTGTTTCACATCTTCTCTACTTCTTTCGTTCGGACCTTCTTCTAAAGCTCCAAAACCAATTGTACTTAAACGACCTGTAGCAGAAAACGTAGCGAAGTCGGCTAAATTTGTATCTAAATTTGCAACGGCTGCATACCCACCTTTATTATCAATTTCAGACATACGAAGTTCGTTGAACCAAACCTCTCCACGAACTGGACCATTTGCTGCTGGGTCAGGATTTTTAAGACCAACCATTAACGTTCTTACTTGTCCGAAGTTTGGATTTCCTTTAATACCAATTTTCATTCTGTCTTTAGAAGAACCTAAAACACTTTCATTTAAAAAGGCAATTCCGTTTGCATCAGGAATCAGAGAGGCATCACCGGCTATATTTAAACTTTTAATTCTAGAAAGTAAAGCTAATGGTAATTCAATTTCGTTATCTGCTAACCAAATATCTTCCGCACTACGTGCAGTTAAAGCACTTACTTTTAACGGCATTTCAATTTGGTAAAAGTTATCGGTGAAGTCGTTTCCTAATCGGATAAAGGCAACCATTTCGTCATCTTTTAAATCATTTCCACCAGGAACATCAACTTCTAAAGGTTCAGCGTGTAAAAACATACGTAGTTTTTTATACTGACGCATATCTACATTTACATTTTTGAAAACCGCTCTGGCATCGTTATCTTCTAATCCTCCTAAACCTGGGCTCGATGGATCTTTTTTATACACTCTTAATGATAACGATTGTTCATTTTGATTAACAACTGTATTGTTATTATATAATTGTTCTCTATCTACACCAGGAGGCGTCACATAAGGAATTGGAGTTCTACTTCCATTTTCTTGCACATTAATTGCTACCACATCAAAACCTGTATCATCATCAGTCACATCAGTATCTGTAGCATCTAAAGTATTTACATATCTTCTCCATTCTCCACGCACTAAATCTAAGGTTCCAAAACGAAGCGTTACTTCTTCATTAAATCCAGATAAGAACATTCTCATGAAACGAATGGTTCTAAAATCTGTAATTGGCCCTTCAATATTAGCGGCAGTTGCTTCTAAAATAGGAATTTTATATTGAATCCATTTCACTTGCGTATTTTGTCCGTTCGCCATAGTTTGAGTTGTAATCATAACATCCGAAACGTAATTTTGTCCTACAACCGGGTTTGGAGAAATTGGAACATTAAATTTATAATACGCATTAATAGTATTCATGGTATTATCTCTATTTAAATCTTCCACATCAGGAATTGTAGAATTTCCTCTATTTGTATCAGTAACCGTAATTGGTGAATTCCCTTCTACACCATTATAGAATTTATATCTATCTAAAATAGTTCCTGTAGTATTTAAATAATAGTTGTAGTTATCTGCCGAAGCATCACCTAAACCAGCAAAAGCAGGATATTTTACTTTTTCTTCATCGTCATTTAAACCGTTAATACCAACGTCTTGAACCACTCTATTTGCTTCATTCGTATCAAATGCATAAATTAAAGATTGAGAAGCAGGAACTTTACCCCAGTTAGTTGCCACTGTTGGTTGTGCTCCACCATTTTCAGGTAACCCGTTTTCATACAATTTTCTACCATCTTTTAAAACGTCCTCACTAATTTCCCCTAAGTTAATCGTTAAGGTACCTGTATTTGTGTTATTTGCAACGTCACCAGGATTTCCAGTATATGGATCCATTAACCAGAACTGAACATATTCTACATTTGATTGCTCGAAGTTTGTAGTATTGATGGCACGCATAATTCCTCCCCAGTTATTTGGTGCATCAATGGCAGGAAACTGGTTATTAGAGGCAGTACTTGGATTATAGTTATATGGTCCACGCTCTCTAGGATAATACGTTAAATCTAGTGTATTAATCACATTTGATTGTCCTTGTGGAATATCAATATTTGGGAATAGTTCTTGACTAAAAATTCTTCTTGTTCTGTTTGAAGAAATATCGTTATCATCAATTCCAGAAGGCTTGTCTACATAAAAAACAGGGTCGATACTATACCAAGATAATTTGGCTCTTTTGTATCCATACGTTAAATCGTTTTCATTTAATTCTCCTCCAAAACCAATTGGTGTACTGGCTAACGACCAAGATAAAGGAGATTTTAAATCGATATTAGATTGTGAACCTTCAAAGTCATCAATATAAGATGTTGGTTCACCATTGAAATTCGATGTTTTTGGTGCGTTTGGAAACAAGTAAGCAAATTCTCCTCTGAAAGATAGATTTGATGGCGCTTCTGTTTCAATGTTAGGTAATTTATTAACCATTCTCGTGAAGAAAGGCACTTCAGTTGAGAAGTTAGTATTTACCCCAACAATTGTATTATTAACTGATTCTTGATTGTAATCTGATTTTTGTGTGAATGGTCTTTCAGTCATTTTTAAGAAAGTTCCACCTACTAAGAACTTATCATTAAATTTATGTTCCACATTTAAACCATAAAAACGTTTGGTTTGTTGTCCAAAAACTGAATTATTTTCTAACGACACATTAATTGGAGTGTTAGAAGCCAATAAAGATGGATCTAAAATTTGAACACGACCGGCTTGGTAATTTACGGTATAATCTACACCTTCAACTAAAATTCTTCCACCAGCTGTTACTACAACACTTCCTTGTGGTACGTTAAATGCTCCTAAAGAAATTCCATCACCACCAGTCGATTTGAAACTACCTTTTAATTTGAATTTGTTTTTAGCACTTTCTTGTAAAGCTGCGGCTTGTGTAGATTTATATAGCGTTCTGAAAACGTATTTTGCTTGATTCGAGTTATAAGTCGTGGTGTTATCATAGTCTTCTGTTAAAGTAGTAACATCTAATTTGTTGAATAAATGTCTTCCAAAAGGCTCTACAGTGGTAAAAATAATTCTTCCATATTGTGAATCCACAGTAATACCAGGATAGAAATCGAAAAATCCATCTCCATTTGGTTGCGGGTCATTTGTGAAGTTTAATTTATCTAAATTGAAAACTTTTAATAATGGTGTATTGGCAACATTAGCTGGTAATGGATCAATACCAGATTGTGTAATATAATTTAAAGGTGAAGGATCTTGATATAAAATGTTGAATTTAAAATCTTGTTGTTGTAATTGATTTCCACCAGGAATTTGGTAGATATTTTTCATCATTAAGTCCCAACTTGGTTCACTTACGTTAATCAAACTTCCTTTTAACATTTTTAAAAGTAAGGCCTGAGTTGTTGGTACTCCATTAGGATCAACTGTTGTAGATTCTACACCATCATTTGCAAATTCCCCAACTTGAAAAACTTCACCACCAACTGTATATTGGTAAGCTACTGCTAAAACTTCATCGTTTTGTAATTTTTGATTTAAGGAAATGTATCCTAATTGTGGGTGAAAGGTATATTCTGATTGTGATAATTTTCTGGCGTTTTCCAATTTCGAATAATCGATACCTTCTGAGAAAGTACTTGATGGACTGGTATTAATATTAAACCCAGTTGAAGCCGTTGCAATTTCTCTAATTAAAGAATTTAAAAAACTCCCCGGTTGGCCAATTGTTAGCGGATTGAATTTGTTGTTTTTATTGTCCGTTGGCGAGTCTGGTAACACACTAAACAACGTTGGATTTAAAGTTAAATCGGTTCCTACAACTTCATTATCCGGTGTAGAAGTTAATGACGATTCTCCTAAATCTTGGATTGCAATAATATTTCTTAAGTTATTGTCGGTTGTAGTAACTCTGTTTTGTTTGTTGGTTACCCAAACCTCAATTCTTGTAATTTGTGCACGAGAATCGATAACTGGATAATTTCTTAAAGCGTTATCATAGTTATTTCTAAAATATTGTGATAAGAAATAGTGTTTGTCAGAGTCGTAATCTAAAGCGAAGAAATCAAACTCTTGAATAGTACCACCACCTTGTGAAGTAATAGATTTTGATTGCGATTTTTGTTCAGAAAAAACTCCCGTGAAGGTAGTTTTTCCAAATTGCAGTTGGGTTTTCACTCCAAATAAACTTTGCGCACCTCGAATTAAAGAATTGGAGATTGGAAAACTCACATTTCCGACTTCAATTTTCTGCAGAATATCATCTTCTGTTGGTGAATAATCTAATTTAATTAAGTTTTGAAAAGCAAATGTGGATTGCGTGTCATAATTAATATTTACGTTCAATCGGGTTCCAACTTTTCCTTGTAAACCCATTGAAATTCTTTGATTGAAATCGAAGGCAGTGGTTTTTCTATTTCTAGGCGAAAATGCAGGATTATCTTGTTTGGTAAATCGGATTCCTAAATCAATTTCAACAGAACCACTTGGTTTTACATCGATAGTATTTCCTCCAAAAATGGCTTCAAAAAACTTATTATTTACGTAAAATCTTGGTAGCAAATTTTTCCTTGCTTCTTCGGAACCAGCTCTCTTCCCATCAACAGCGTTCAATTTTTCTTGAAAATACTTACGCATAGTTTCTCTTCGAACCAATTTTTCGTATTCTTCTGGTGTTAAAATCAAAGGATAATCGATATTAAAACCATCCACAGAAGCCGTGTAAATATATCTATTAGTTATGGGATCGTAAGTATAACCGTCAACAATACTTTTAGGATTTGGCATCGAAATTTGTCCAACACTATAACCAGTTTTTGTGGTATCTTGAACTGGCACTGGTGTGTCTTGTGCGTATACGAAAACACTAGCAAACATCATAAAAAAGACGAAGCTAGTTTTTGAAGCTATATTTTTAAGTAATTTTCTCAATTATAATACTTTTAAGGCTTGTTTAATTAAGTCTTCCACTGTGGCAGATGGATTATTGGCAATAATTTTTTCTAGTACTTTTTCGGCATTTTTTCGAATGTATCCTAAAACTTCCAAAGCAGATAACGCTTCTTCTTTATTTGTATTGTATGAATTGCCAGAAATTTCTTCTATTGCATACACTTTTAATACTTTATCTTTTAAATCTAGAATAACCCTTTGTGCTGTTTTTAATCCGATTCCTTTAATGGATTGAACAGTTCCAACGTCATTTGAAGCAATGGCTTGAATAATTTGTTCTGGGTTTAAGGAAGAAAGCATGGTTCGGGCAGTATTGGCACCAATTCCTGAAACAGAAATTAACAATTTAAATAATTCTCTTTCTTTTTTATCAGCAAAACCAAACAAGGAATGTGCGTCTTCTTTAATTTGTAAATATGTATACAATTTCACATTTTCAGATTCAGGAATTTGAGAATAGGTATGTAATGAAATATTAATTTCGTAGCCTACACCATTGCATTCTATCACCACTTCAGTTGGTGTTTTTTCTACTAATTTTCCTTGAATATGTGCAATCATATTTTTTTCTTAGTTCGCTTTTTGTTTTAAGAATTCACTTCGACTCCGCTCAGTGTGACATATTGTAAAAAATGACTGAGTGTACTTAAGTCACTTTTTACATGATCTTTTTACTTTTTGCTTTTTACTTTTAATTTACTTTTCAATTTTTCTTGTGCATCCACAACTGCAACTGCAGCCATGTTTACCATTTCTTCTACGCTTGCTCCTAATTGGAAAATATGAACTGGTTTTTCTAATCCCATCATAATTGGCCCAATTGAAACTACTTTATCCAATTCTTTCAGCATTTTGTAGGTAATATTTGCTGCATCTAAGTTAGGAAAAATTAAAGTATTAACCTTTTTATTCGCCAATTTAGAAAACGGGAACTTACTTTTTAGCATTTCGGGGTTTAATGCAAAGTCGGTTTGAATTTCTCCATCTACAATTAAATCGGGATGATTTTCATGTAAAATTTTAACAGCTTGTCTAACTTTTATAGCACTTTCATTAGAGGAAGAACCAAAATTTGAAAACGAAATCATGGCAATAACTGGTTCCACTCCAAACATTCTTGCTGTTTTAGCTGTCATTAAGGCAATTTTTGCTAATTCTTCTGCAGTAGGATTGGGATTAATAGCAGTATCCGATAAAAATAAAGGTCCACGTTTGGTATTCATAATATTTGCAGTGGCAATTCGGCTTACTCCTTGTTGTCTGTCAATTAATTCCATAACGGGTTTCACCACATTTGGATAACTACGTGAATAACCAGTTACCATACAATCTGCATCTCCAGCATTTACCATCATTGCTGCAAAATAGTTACGTTCACGCATCCATTTTTGAGCATCTAATAATGAGGTTCCTCTACGTTGTCTGGCTTTCCAGAAATACTGTGCATATTTTTCTCTGGTTTTATCTTCTTCTTTAGATTTTGGATCGATGATTTGTAATTCGGCATCAAAACCAATTTCTTCTTTTAACTCTTGAA
>CAMLRV010000039.1 GCA_946482495.1 uncultured Flavobacteriia bacterium | reverse complement strand
CTTTATCCAACATCTCCGGATTGTAACGACGTAATTCGTCTAATAAAATCTCGTATTCTTTTTTAATATCATCCGCATCGGCAGGCACCAAAAACAACAAGGTTGAATTTCTTTCAATATGTCGTAGGAAATAATGACCTAAACCTTTTCCTTCAGCAGCACCTTCAATAATTCCAGGAATATCAGCAATTACAAAGGATTGAAAATCTCGGTACGCTACAATTCCCAAATTTGGTTTTAAAGTTGTAAATGGATAATCTGCAATTTTTGGTTTTGCCGAAGTTAATACCGATAATAAAGTCGATTTTCCAGCATTAGGAAACCCAACTAAACCAACATCTGCGAGAACTTTCAATTCTAAAATTACATCAACCTCTTCACCAGGTATTCCAGGTTGTGCATAACGAGGTGTTTGATTCGTTGCACTTCTAAAATGCCAGTTCCCTAAACCACCTTTTCCTCCACGAGCTAAAATTCTAGTTTCGCCATCTTCTGTAATTTCGAATAAAACTTCACCAGTTTCTTTGTCTTTTACTACAGTTCCTAATGGTACTTCAATAAATTTATCTTCACCGTCATGACCTGTACTTCTACTGCTACCACCATCACCACCGTGACCAGATTTTACGTGACGCAAAAACTTTAAGTGGAATAACGTCCACAAGTTTTTACTTCCTTTTATAATAACATGACCTCCACGACCACCATCTCCACCATCTGGACCACCTTTTTCAATAAATTTTTCTCTGTGTAAGTGAGAAGAACCTTTTCCTCCTTTACCAGATGCCACATATATTTTTACGTAGTCTACAAAATTCCCTTCTGTCATTTTATTTTATAAGTTAGAAGTTACCTTTGAATTCATTCAAAAAAGCAAACTTTAATTATTTCAGTCGGCAAAGATACAATTTTTACCCTATCTATAAAAACAAAGAACAGCTTAGAAATTGATTACCATTTTTAAGCTGTTCTTTTTAAATGTATTTTTTTAATTATTCAGAGATATTTTTGATTAGAATTTTGTCAATTTTAACGCCATCCATGTCCATCACTTCAAATTCTAATTTATTCCAAATTAATTTATCACCTTGTTTCGGAATACTTCCTAACTCGGTAATCATCAATCCGCTCACGGTAGTTACTTCATAATCGTTTAGCATATCATCTAAATCGAAATAGGTCATAAAATCATGCAAAGAATAATGTCCGTCTACTAACCAACTCCCATCTTCTCTAGCCAACAATTTGAACTCTTCGTCATAAAAATCAGCAGCATCACCAACTAGCGCTTCTAAAATATCATTTAATGTAATAATTCCTTGAAAAATACCATATTCATCCGTTACTAAAGCATAATGAATTTTCGATTTTTTGAAATTTTCTAAAGCTTTGTATGCTGAAGTATGTTCGATAAAATAAACCGGTTCAATCATGATTTTTTGCAAATCGAAATCACCTTTTTCTAAACTGGCAAATAAGTCTTTTAATAAAACTACACCAATTACTTCATCTAAGTTTTCACTACAAACGGGATAAACAGAATGTAATTCTCCTAATATTTTTGTTTTTAATTCTTCATACGTTTCGTCTAAAGCCAAATAAACTACACTTTTTCTGTGTGTCATTAAGGAATTTACTTTTCTATCACCAATATGGAAAACACGCTCCACAATATCTTGTTCAATTTCCTGAACTTCACCAACTTCCGTTCCTTCTTTAATGATAGCTTTAATTTCTTCTTCCGTAACTTTACCGTCAGCAGTAGGTTTGATGTTTAGAATTTTTAAAATTCCATCCGTAGAAACCGTCAACAACCAAATAAATGGAGCGGTTACAATAGAAATCATTTTCATTGGAACTGCTACTGCTTTTGCAATAGCTTCTGGGTGATTTAAACCAATTCGTTTCGGCAATAATTCACCTAAAACTAAAGAGAAGAAAGTTAATACCACAACCACTACTCCAACTGCTAAACTATGCGCATAAGGAAAAGTTAAGGTATATGATGCGAAAAACGCTTCTACATCGGTAGTAATTTTATCACCAGAATAAATACCTGTTAAAATACCAATCAAGGTAATACCAATTTGCACCGTAGACAAAAATTTGTTTGGTGAATTGGCTAAATCTAAAGCAGTTTTTGCACTCGTATTGCCTTTCTTGGCAGCGGTTTCTAACCTGTTTTTTCTTGCTGATATGAGTGCAATCTCAGACATGGAGAAAATTCCATTGAGTAATATCAACAAGAATATTATGACTATTTCCAATTTTTATATAGTTGAATTAGATGCAATATAATTAAAATTTATCAATTACTTGACTTAATCTTTCTGTAATTTCTTCAATTGTACCAATTCCGTTTACAGCATAAAACTTATTTTGAGACTTATAATACTCCATTAAAGGTGCCGTTTTTTCGTTATATTCTTGGTAACGATTTCTGATTTTTTCTTCGTCTTGATCATCCGGACGACCAGAAGTTTTTCCTCTTTCTAATAAACGTTTTACTAAAATTTCATCATCTGCTTCTAAAGCTACAGTTGCTGTAATTTCTTCATTTTTAGAATTTAAAAACGCGTCTAATGCTTCAGCTTGCGCAATTGTTCTTGGAAAACCATCAAATAAAAATCCTTTAGAATTTGGGTTTTTTTCCACTTCACTTTGTAACATTTGAATGGTTACTGAATCTGGAACCAAATCTCCTTTATCCATATAGGTTTTAGCTAAACAACCTAATTCAGTTTCATTTTTGATGTTAAATCTAAAAATATCTCCAGTAGATAAATGTGTTAAATTATATTTTTCTTTTAAAAATTCTGCCTGAGTTCCCTTTCCAGCTCCAGGTTTTCCGAATAAAACAATATTAATCATTGCGTTGTTGTTATTAAAAATAAACGGCAAATTTACAAACTAATAGATATATAAAAATATAAATATTACTTTTTTTAGAAAATCATTATTTTTACCACATGGACAAGGCATTTTATAAACTTATTGAAGAAAGTACAGCACATCGATTAAACCGAGAATTTATTAGAGATTATGTATTTCAAAATCCAGATAAATTGAAGTTTTTAATGCAAATTGGATTGAACGAAAAGGATAAAATTCATTTTAAAGCGCTTTGGAGTTTAGAATTAATTTTCGAACTAAAATTAGAACTTATTATTCCTTTTTTAGATGAGTTTACCACTAAAATTGCTCTTTATAAAAAAGACCCTGCAAAAAGGCCCGCTTCTAAAATATGCTTGTTTTTATCAAAATCGAAAATCATAAAACTAACTGAAAACCAAGAAACGCAACTTATTGAAACGTGTTTAGATTGGTTAATTCAAAATGAAAAAGTAGCTGCAAAAGCTTATTCAATGAGAGCACTTTACAATTTCAGCAAAAAACATTCGTGGATAAATGAAGAATTGAAAATAATACTTTCTCAAGATTATCCCAATCATTCTGCCGCCTACAAAGCAGCTGCAAAAGACCTTTTAAAAAAACTAAAATAATTGCTAATTGGCGAAACAATTTCAAATTAGTATCTTTGCCCAAACACAACAGTAACTACAATGAATTATTTCTCATCAGAATTTAGATTAGGGATTTTAGGCGGTGGTCAATTAGGAAAAATGCTAATTAACGAAACCCGAAAATTTGACATTCAAACTTTAGTTTTAGATTCAAGCTCAGAAGCTCCAGCACAATTTGGTGCTAATAAATTTTACCAAGGCAGTTTAATGGATTATGAAACGGTTTATCAATTTGGTAAAATGTGTCATACTATTACCATTGAAATTGAAAACGTAAATTTAGATGCGTTAGATAAATTAGAACAAGAAGGTCATGTTGTTTTTCCATCTCCAAAAACATTACGTTTAATTCAGAATAAAGGAAAACAGAAAGATTTTTATGTAGAAAATAATATTCCAACATCGAAACACCAACGATTTGTTGATTTAAATGATTTGAGAAAATCATTAGAGAAAAACGAATTAGAATTTCCTTTTGTTTGGAAATGTGCACAATTTGGTTACGATGGAAATGGCGTAAAAATTTGTTGTTCTACAATGGATTTAATGCATTTGCCAGAAGTGGAATGTATTGCAGAAGAAATGGTGCCATTTAAAAACGAATTATCTGTTATTGTGGCGAGAAATGCCAAAGGTGAAGTAAAAACGTATCCAGTTGTGGAAATGGAATTTCATCCTGAAGCGAACCAAGTAGAATATGTAATTTGTCCTGCTCGTATTGATGAAAAAGTGGCGCAATTAGCGATTGAAATTGCTTTACAAGTTTCAGAAGCTTTTAATCATGTAGGTTTATTAGCAGTAGAAATGTTTCAAACCAAAAACGATGATATTTTAGTAAATGAAGTAGCTCCAAGACCTCATAATTCAGGACATCACACGATTGAAGCGAGTTATACTTCGCAATTTGAAAATCATTTGCGTTCGGTTTTAAACTTACCTTTAGGGAATACAGATAGTAAAGTAGCTGGAATTATGGTAAATTTGGTTGGAGAAGAAGGTTTTTCTGGTCCAGTTATTTACGAAAATATTGAAAAAATTATGGCAATTGATGGTGTGACACCTCATATTTACGGGAAAAAAGAAACACGACCATTCAGAAAAATGGGCCACGTGACTATCGTAAATGAAGATATGGCAGAAGCCAGAAAAATTGCCGAAGAAGTAAAGAATAGTATTAGAGTGATTAGTGTTCAGTAATTAGTGTTCAGTATTCAGTCGCAGTTTGTATTGATGAAAAATATTTTAAAAATAATAGTACAAGCCTTTGTCTTATTTAGTGTAATTTCATTCATAACATTTTTGACTACACTGATTTACAATATTTTATTACATAATGGTCCTAAAATGCAAATTGGTTTACCATTTAAATTTTATTACCAATTTTATGCTCGTGATGAATGTAATGGGTTTGAATTAATACACGGTACTAATTCTTTGAATTTTATTTTAGATTATATTGTTAGTCTAATTATCATACTTTTAATAAATAAATTTTATTTAAAACAACAAACAATAAAACAATGAGTAAAGTAGCCATCATAATGGGAAGCATTTCGGATATGCCGGTTATGCAAGAAGCCATCGATATTTTAAAAGAATTTAATATTGAAACAGAAGTAGATATTGTTTCGGCACATAGAACGCCTGAAAAATTGTTCGATTTTAGTAAAAACGCACACAACCGTGGTATTTCAGTAATTATTGCTGGAGCAGGTGGTGCGGCACATTTACCAGGAATGGTAGCTTCTATGAGTCCATTACCAGTAATTGGAGTTCCAGTGAAATCAAGTAATTCTATTGATGGTTGGGATTCTGTTTTATCTATTTTACAAATGCCTGGAGGCGTTCCTGTAGCAACAGTAGCTTTAAATGGAGCCAAAAATGCTGGAATTTTAGCCGCACAAATTATTGGAAGCTCAGATGTAACTGTACAAAATAAAATGGTAGAATACAAAGATGGTTTACGTGACGCTGTTTTAAAAGCTTCTGAAAACTTGAATAAATAAAAAACCCCGATATAAAATCGGGGCCAAAAATCTATTCACAATTAAGTGACAACTATAAAAAAAATTCTTATTTGGGGAAAAAGGGTTGTTTAATTCGCTTTTTCTTTTACAAATATACGTACTTAATCGATAAAAACAAGCATTTCGTCGATTTTTTTCGAAAATTTTTCAAAAAAATTCAACAAAACCGTTGAAACACTAATAAAATAAGGGTTTTTTAAGATTAGATATTTTTCAGAAAAAATCAATAAAAAATAAAAATTTAATAAAATATGTCAGTTTTAACTCAAGTTTTTCAAACAAAATGCAATACTGCTCCTTTCTCAAAAATAAAAATTGAGGATTATTTACCAGCTTTTATTCAAAACATTGAAAAAGCTAGAGAAGAAATTGATACAATTATTCATTCGACTGAAAATCCAACTTTTGAAAATACAATTGTGGCATTAGATTTTTCTGGTGAACAATTAGATCGTTTGTCGAATTTATTTTTCAATTTGAATTCTGCTGAAACTTCAGATGAAATGCAAAAAATCGCTCAAGAAGTTACACCTTTAATTACAGAGTTTGGAAACGACATCGCTTTAAATGAAGATTTATTTAAAAAAGTAAAAGCCGTTTACGACAATAAAGAGCATTTAAATTTAACTACGGAACAAGCTACTTTATTAGATAAAAAATATAAAGGTTTCACCAGAAATGGAGCTTTACTTTCTGAAGATAAAAAAACACGTTTGCGTGAAATTGATACCGAATTAGCTAAATTACAATTGACTTTCGGAGAAAATACGCTAGCTGAAACGAACAATTACCAATTACATATTACTAATGAAGGAGATTTAAAAGGTTTACCTGAAGGCGCAAAAGAAGCTGCAGCTCATTTAGCAGAATCAAAAAACGAATCAGGTTGGATTTTTACGTTGGATTTTCCGAGTTATGTTCCGTTTGTAACTTATGTTGAAAATAGAGAATTACGTAAAGTATTAGCGATTGCTTATGGCAAAAAAGCCTTTCAAAACAATAAATACAATAACGAAAATATCGTTAAGAAAATTGTAGCACTTCGTCATGAACGTGCTAATTTATTAGGTTATGAAACACATGCGCATTTTGTTTTAGAAGAAAGAATGGCGCAAAACCCAACCAAAGTCTTAGATTTTTTAAATGACATTTTAATAAAAGCGAAGCCAGCAGCTAAAAAAGAATTCGAACAATTATCTGCTTTCGCAAAAGAATTAGACGGAATTGAAAATTTAGAAAAATGGGATGGCGCTTATTATTCTGAAAAATTAAAACAAAAATTATTCAATTTGGATGATGAAGCATTGAAGCCGTATTTTAAATTAGAAAACGTTTTAAATGGTGCTTTCACTGTGGCTGAAAAACTTTTCGGAATTACATTCAACGAAGTATTTGATATCGACAAATACCATTCAGATGTTCAAACGTTTGAAGTTTTAGATGAGAATAAAAATTTAGTAGCGATTTTTTATACCGATTTCTTCCCAAGAAAAGGAAAAAGAAATGGTGCTTGGATGACATCGTTCAAACCACAATATATTAAGGATGGAAATAATGAACGACCACATGTATCTAATGTATGTAATTTCACGCCACCAACTGCTACAAAACCATCATTATTAACTTTTAATGAAGTGACAACTTTATTCCACGAGTTTGGTCACGGATTACATGGTATGTTAGCCAACACTACCTTCCCTAGCCTTTCAGGAACTTCTGTTTTCTGGGATTTCGTAGAATTACCCTCTCAAGTGATGGAAAATTGGTGTTACGAACCAGAAGCATTAGCTTTATTTGCGAAACATTACGAAACTGGTGAAATTATTCCACAAGAATATGTCGAAAAAATCAAAGAATCGGCAAGCTTCTTAGAAGGAATGGCAACCTTACGTCAGTTGAGCTTCGGATTGTTAGACATGGAATATCACGGTAAAAACCAAGCCATTGAAAATGTAAAAACTTTTGAAAAACAAGCAATGGGCGACACTTCCTTATATCCTGATGTGGCAGAAAATTGCATGAGTGTTTCATTTTCACATATTTTCCAAGGTGGTTATTCTTCGGGATATTACAGTTATAAATGGGCCGAAGTGTTAGATGCGGATGCCTTTGCATATTTCCAAGAAAATGGTATTTTCAATAAAGAAATTGCAGCCAAATTCAAAGACAATGTTTTATCAAAAGGTGGAACGGAACATCCAATGACATTATACAAACAGTTTAGAGGTCAGGAACCAAAACCAGATGCGTTATTAAAAAGAGCGGGGTTGATTTAACTAGTTATTATTAAAAAGCGCTTCTTTTTTTCCTTGAAAAACATCAAAATCCTCTTTTGTTGAATTGATATTATAATTATCTGATCTTTGAAGAATCATATATCCTGTTTTTTTCCAAGCAGTAGGAATTTTTGGTTTTGCATTGGTATATTCTGCTAACCACAAAGGATATTTAGAAAACTTACTATCAGTAAGGTGTTGATTGGCAAAAGCATAATCAGTATATAAAATTGGAATTCTTTGAATTCTTTTTTCAACATGTTCCAAAAATTTAATTACATCCGCTTTTAACTTTGTTTTATTCACACCTGTTTTAGGCAAACTAAGTTGTTCGACATCTAAAATTAAAGAAATATCCGTTTTTTCTAAATCATTTACCACATCACAAAAATGATTGGCTTGTACAATTGGATCATCATTGTAAATATAAAAATGGTAAGCTCCTCTGATTTTATCTTTTTGCTTGATTGCTTGCCAATTTCTTTTAAACTCAGAATCAATCAATTTCACACCTTGTGTAGCTTTACATATGATAAAGCTTATATCACTATTTGGTAAAATTTCTGAAACCACATCACCATTCCAATGTGAAACATCAATTCCAAAACATTCTGTTTCTTCAATAACACTTGGCTCATCTACTATTTTTAATTGTTCAGTTTGAGTTTTGTTCGAAATAAGACTCAAAGCTGTATTAATTTTCTCCACTTTGTTTTGAGTAATTTCATAATCTTTTGTCAAATCGAATATTTTGACAGATAAAAAGGTTACTGCTATAATTATTGATATGATTACAACAATTATTAATTTAGATAAAAAATTCATATCTCTTATTTTAGTTTTATTACCGTTTAAACTTATTAACCTGGAATTTGTGCTCTCAGAATTTTCTCATAGCCTTCAATAATATTCTTCAAACCTTCTGGATTTTCATTTGGTTTTAGCACAATTTCTATTTTGGCACGTGAAGATTTTTGTTTCTTACCAAAAAGACTGTTGTTTTCATCTGCATTTGAAAAGCTCACTAAAAGATCATTATCGTCAAGAACTACTTCTAAATGAGTTGTGAATTTTAACTCCTCAATTCTTGAAGTTGAAATGGGAACTAATGTTAATAAAGGAACATCTACAGCAACATTTTTAATCGTATTATCATCAGATTTTACAGGATAATTTATGGAAACCATTTTTGCTTGAAAATTATCGCTCCCATCACTTTTCTCAAAATAGGTTTCCATTAAATCATTTTGAGATTCTAATAATGAACTATTTGCAATATTTGTTGCTTCATTAATTGTTTCTACTAATTTGCTAAAATTTACCATGATTTATTTTTTTGAGATGTTACTTTTCAATTCAACAAATTTCTCATAAGTTGTTTTTATTTCTGAAATACTAGAGCTGGCAATTTTTATTTGCGCACTACACGTTTGACATTCGAAACTAGCGCCTCCAATAAGAGCGGCTACATTATAAACTATATCAGATTTACAGGTTGGGCAAGGTATTTTTAGATTATCCATCATAACTTTTAAGATTTTATTTGAATATTTTTTGAATATAAGTCGAGAAGCGTGGTTAAACCAATTGGCAATGGAATAGAACCTCCAGTAATTTCTACTGCCATTTTAGATTGATGTCTCCTTTGGTTACTATTGTTTTCTGTATTATTATTTGAAGAAGATACACTTCCTCTCATTTGAGTTTTGTCATTGTTTTTCTGACCATCATTTGTTGTAGTATTATGATGTGAAACAATTTCTAAGTCAAACTTTACAGAAATATCTTTTACACAAAGTGAGTTAAATGGAATTATAGTAATTAAAGGCAATTGAAAAGTTATTAACTCAGATGTTGTATCACTATTAGTACTTTTTTTATTACTAACAGTTAGATTAATCATTTTTGGAGAAAACGATCCATTTTCCGAATCAAAACAGTTTTCCATTAAAAACTTTGCTTGCTCTTGTGCCATTGCAGAATTTGCACTAGTTGCTGCAACAAGCGGTGCTGCAAGTAGTTTTTCTATTAGAATAGCCTGGTGACTAAAAGTTTCATTATCATTCATCTCTATGTATTTAATTTAGGTTGATAAAATGTCCAGAGTTGTATCCTCTGGACATAAAATTCTGTTCCATTTAATAACTATTTCAGAGTTATTATTTTGTTGGAGCTGCAGGTAATTGTATTGGTGATATATTTTTACTATATGCATCAATAATTGTCAATACTCCTTGTGGTAAAGGCAACTGGCCTGCATGAACTGCAATAGTATATTTTGCACTATTGCTTTTTTTGTAGTGTGAACTAGTTGAAGATGATTCTTTAGAATCATAACTAGCTGAACCATGAATACTAACTGAAAAAGGTCCCCATCCAACTTTAGCTTCAAATCCTCCATCTGCTTTAGTTTCCTTACTAGAATCTTGTTGAGAATCTTGTGCTGAACTAGACTGAACTTGCATCTCAAAATTAACATCTACAGTTTCTACTGCTAATGAATTTAAAGGCATGATTGTTAAAATAGGTAAATCAAATACAGTTGTAAAAGGCGTAACTTTTGTTTCCGTTGGAGGAGTTGCTGTTGGATCTCCTGGTGTAATTACGTTGTTTGTTAGATTCATTTGAATCATAATTGGTGCGTAATTTGTTGTTGCAGAATCTCCAGTTCCAGTTACTACTTTGTTGAAACAATTGTCTAACAAAAACTGAGTTTGAGTAAAAGCCATGTTTGCATTAGCTTTAGTTGTTGCAATTAGCGGCCCTCCAATAAGTGAATCAATTGGTAATCCTGAAAATTGCTGTGCAATCGATAATAATTGATCGTCCATTTTTCAAAAAATTAATTTATTTTGCTTACTCTATTCAGTTTTCAGCTTCCCTGTTTTTTTCTATTATAAACTAGCGCTGTTTCCACTTACTTGGCTCAAACATGCTGACCAATAAACTTTAAGGTTTTGTCCTTTAGGAAGTTTACCAATAGCAGCGGCAATTTTAGGGTCAGTTACCAACAATTTCGATAATAATGTTGCCGCATTAACAGTAACAACATTCGTTTTTGTACCTATAACACCTGCTCCCCAAGTTGCAAGAGAATCAAGATCGTATAACGTTAAATCTGGCGCAAGACTTCCTCCTTTATAAATGTTAACTGGCACATCCATTTTTGTATCTCCACTACCATTAGCATGATGTAATGTTAATTGATCAATTTTTGTTTGATTAATCAAAGCTGCTGCTGCATCTGTCATCAAAGTATAACCAACAGGTTGTAAAATATACAAATCTATATTTGCCGGTAATTTTGCATTAGTTGCTCCACCTGCATAACTACCATGACCAAGAAGAACAATGTCTGAATTTGTAACTTGTACACTCATAATTTCATTATTAATTTTTTTTCCTACTCTTTTCAGTTTTCGGATTCCCTGTTTTTATTGAATTTTAAAGTTTTTAATTTTGAAAGAATTTTTAATAAAGCATTTTATATCATGTAAACACATGTGGGTTTGTTATTAAAAATTAAATTCCATTATTAAAAAGAAATAAATAAACGCTAGCTTTCATTTAATTTTCAGTAGTAAAACTACATTTGTACAGCATTCAAAAAATGAAAAATGTCATAAGAACAAGAATCAATGTCATGAAACATTAAAAATGAAGCACAAAAAAAATCTCCCGGAAAAGGAGATTTAAGAATGAAGTAAAATTTACGTTTATTTTAGGATGTGGAATTGGTTGATAAAATCTTTATACTTATCACTCAACACAATTTTATGGTTTCCTTTTAAAAGTACAAGATTGTCAGACAATACAATCTCATTAATTTTTTCTGTATTTATAATATAATTTCTGTGGGTTCTAGTGAATTGAAAATTTTCTAGAATTTTTAGAATTTTAGTTAATGAAATTTGAATTATAAATTTATCTTCATCGGTAATAATATTACAATATCTTTCTTCCACTTCTACATATACAATCTCTTTCAAAAATATTTTCTTTAATGAATTTTTCTTTTTTACAAATAAGAAATCATCTTTTACAGGTAGATTTTGATCTATAATTGGATTACTGGGTTCGTAATAAAATTTTTCAACTGCCATTTCAATAGCATATAAAACTTCCAATTCATTAAAAGGCTTCATCAAAAAACTAAACGGTTGGGTAAGTTTAGCTCTTTCAAAAATTTGTCTATCTTTTGAAAACGTTAAGAATACAAAAGGTTTTAATGCATCGGGTGTAGTTGTTAAGGTTTCTGCAAAAGTTATTCCATCTGGTTTTCCATTTAAAAAAACATCAATGATTACTATATCAACTGGTTTAGTATAAAATTGTGCTAATGCTTCACTCAAAGTAGTTGCAATACCAACAACATTATAATTATTCTTAATAAGTACATTTTTTAATTCATCACTTTCTGATGCTGTATCTTCAATTATTAAAACATTGATACTTTCCATAATTATATTTTAAAGGGGAGTGAAACAATCATTTTTGTACCTTTATTTAATTCACTTTCAATTGACAATTTTCCATTATTCTTTGCGATTAGAGATTTACATAGTTGCATTCCTAAACCGGTTCCTACATTTTTATTATCATAATCTTTTGAAAGTGAAAAACCTTCTTTTAGCAATTCTATTTGAGTACTTTGAGCCATTCCGCAGCCTGTATCTTCAATAATTAAATCGCAAATTTTATTATTTTGAAGTTTAACATAAATTGAAATGGAATCGTTTTCTTTTGAAAATTTTATGGCATTATCTAAAAAATTTCTGAGTATGATTTTCATCGCATCTAAATCGACAAAAACCAGAATATCATTGGGAATTATTTTTTTAAACAGAATTTGTTTATCCATCATTATTGGAGTATAATTGTATACAACTTGCTCAGTAATTGTGGATAATGAATGAAATTCTTGATAAAAAAAAGCCTGTTTGGTTTGTAGCATGGCCCAATTTAAAAGGTTGTCTAATAAATTATAGGTGCTATTTACAATAGAAGAATTAGTATGCAATTGTCTGTCCAACTGCTCATAATTTTGAGATTCTAAACTTTGTAGTAATTTATTTTTACTGCTTTTTAAAGCATTGATGGAAGAAAGTAAATCATGACTCACAATTGAAAACA
>CAMLRV010000038.1 GCA_946482495.1 uncultured Flavobacteriia bacterium | reverse complement strand
ACAGAATCGGAAAAGCAGGTTTTAGATCAATTTATCATGAAAGGCGGAAAAACACTTTGGTTAGTGGATGGAACAACTGCTGAAATGGATAATCTGTATAATGAAACTGGGACAACATTAGTTGCTAATAACGATTTGAATTTAACAGATATGTTTTTCAAATACGGATTCCGAATTAATCCACAAATGATTAAAGACGAACAAGGAACTCCATTAAAATTAGCATCAGGTAACGAAGGTAGCGAAACACAAATGGAACAATATGTTTGGAAAATGGCACCATTCGTGTATCCAGCATCTAATCATCCAATTGTAAAAAATACAGATGGTGTAAAATTCGATTTTTGTTCACCAATTGAACTTTTAAATTCAAATGTAAAAAAAACAGTCTTATTAGAAAGTTCTCAGTATTCAAAAGTAATTGGAACACCAACAACTGTTTCTTTAGATATGATTGATGAAGAAACTTCTCCAAAAGATTATGCAAATGGTGGATTTATTCCTGTAGCAGCTTTGTTAGAAGGTTCTTTCACTTCAATGTACAACAATCGTGTATTGCCATTTAAAGAAGATAAATTCTTAAGCAAAAGTGCGCCTACTAAAATGATAGTAATTTCAGATGGTGATGTTATTAAAAATCAATTAGATAAAGGTGCTCCAATTGAATTAGGTTACGATAAATACACTGGTCAATATTTCGGAAACAAAGAATTTATTTTAAACTGTATAAATTACCTTTTAGACGATAACGGACTTATTAACATTAGAACTAAAGATGTCACTTTACCGCTTTTAGATAAGCAAAGTGTTCAAGATAATTATAGTCAAACACAAGTGTTAACCGTAGCATTACCAATAGTTTTGCTAGGTATTTTTGGATTTTTATTTACGTACTTAAGAAAGAAAAAATACAACCGCTAGTTGTTGATAAGTATATTTTTAGTTTAGGTAGTAACCCATTATATTTGTAAAGCAAAAAAAATAGAAAATGATGAATTTTATAGTATCAAGTTCGTATTTATTAAAACAATTACAAGTTTTAGGTAGTGTTATTAATAGCAATAACACCTTACCAATTCTTGATAATTTTTTATTTGAATTAGATAACAATCAATTACATGTTTCGGCTTCTGACTTAGAAACTACTATGTCGGCAAGTTTAGAAATTGAATCAAATAGTACAGGTAGCGTTGCTATTCCAGCAAAACTATTATTAGATATTTTAAAAACATTCCCAGAACAACCACTTACTTTTACAGTAGAAGAAAACAATACAGTAGAAATTAGTTCTAACTCTGGAAAATATGCTATCGCTTATGCTGCTGGTGAAGAATTTCCAAAAGCTGTAGCTTTAGAAGAACCATCAACAACAATTATTCCTGCTGAAGTTTTAGCAACTGCTATTGGAAAAACAATTTTCGCGACTGGAAACGACGATTTACGTCCGGTTATGAGTGGTGTTTTCTTCCAATTTTCTACTGAAGGATTAATTTTCGTAGCTACTGATGCGCATAAATTAGTAAAATATGCTCGTGCCGATGTAAAAGCATCTCAAAGTGCCGAGTTTATTATGCCTAAAAAACCTTTAAACATTTTAAAAGGAATTTTAGCTACTTCAGATGCAGAAGTAAAAGTAGAATACAACGATTCTAACGCTACATATTCATTTGAAAACTATGTATTAACGTGTCGTTTAATTGATGGGAAATATCCAAATTACGAAGCGGTAATTCCAAAAGAAAATCCAAATAAATTAATTTTAAGTCGAGTTACTTTTTTAAACTCGGTTCGTCGTGTGGCGATTTTCGCTAACAAAACTACGCACCAAATTCGTTTAAAAATTGCGGGAACTGAATTAAATATTTCTGCTGAAGATATTGATTATTCTAACAAAGCAGATGAGCGTTTAACCTGTGACTATCATGGAGACGATTTACAAATTGGTTTCAACTCACGTTTTTTAACGGAAATGTTGAACAATTTAGCTAGTGACGAAATTCAATTAGAAATGTCATTACCAAACAGAGCTGGAATCCTTACTCCTATCGATGGATTAGACGAAGGAGAAACTGTTACGATGTTAGTAATGCCAGTAATGTTGAATAACTAATTACGAGTATAGATAATAGAATATAGAAATCACTTTCTACATTCGAAATTATATATAGCTAACCAAAAACTACTACTAGAAACCACGATTGCATAAGCGATTGTGGTTTTTTTATGGGTAAACATATAAGTCATATAAGTTTGTTTTTATTTACACCGTTGCCGCGCGAATCCTTTCGCGTGGTTAAAAATTAAAACATGTTTCAATTTAAATTATTTAGTATTTAAGTAATACCACGCGAAAGATTCGCGCGGTAGCAGTGGGTTCTCCTAAAAAACTTCCAACTTCCAACTTCCAACTTCCAACTTTTCCTATCTTTGCAAACAAAACCCAAAATATGATTCCACACGAAACCATAGTTGCCTTAGCTACACCATCAGGTGCGGGAGCAATTGCTGTTATAAGATTATCAGGTAGTAATGCTGTAACTATTGCAGCGGAAGTATTTGAATCGGTTTCAGGAAAAGACATTACCAAACAAAAAACGCATACGATACATTTAGGTCATATTGTAGAACCTTCGACAGGCTCAGGGCAAGTTGGGAAAGTGTACGATCAGGTTTTACTTTCTATTTTTAAAGGTCCGAATTCATACACTGGTGAAAATGTAGTGGAAATATCATGTCACGGTTCGGTTTTCATTCAACAACAAATTATCCAATTATTGCTTCGTAAAGGTGCGAAAATGGCTCAAGCAGGTGAATTTACCTTAAGAGCCTTTTTAAACGCTAAATTAGATTTATCACAAGCAGAAGCGGTAGCCGACTTAATTGCCTCAGACAACGAAGCAAGTCACCAAATAGCCATGCAACAAATGCGTGGTGGTTTTAGTAATGAAATTGCCAAATTGCGTGAAGAATTATTAAACTTCGCCTCTTTAATTGAATTGGAATTAGACTTCGCAGAAGAAGATGTAGAATTTGCGGATAGAACCGCTTTTTACGAATTATTAACGCGAATTGAATTTGTTTTAAAACGATTAATCGACAGTTTTGCGGTAGGAAACGTCATTAAAAACGGAATTCCGGTGGCGATTGTTGGTGAACCTAACGTAGGAAAATCGACACTTTTAAACGCTTTATTAAACGAAGAACGCGCTATTGTTTCTGATATTGCTGGAACTACTCGAGATACTATTGAAGACGAATTAGTAATTAACGGAATTGGTTTCCGATTTATTGATACCGCTGGAATCCGCGAAACGAAAGATGTGGTGGAAAGCATCGGAATTCAAAAAACTTTTGAGAAGATTGAGCAAGCACAGGTGGTGTTGTTTATTTTGGATGGAAGCGGGATGATGGAAGCGGGAAGTTTAGAAGCTGTAAAAATAGAAATAGAGCGTATTAAAAACCAATATCCTCAAAAAGCATTACTTACACTAATCAATAAAAAAGATTTATTACCAGAAACTTTAAAAGCACAATTACATGCTGAAATTGATAATTTACTTCTAATCAGTGCCAAAAACAATGATGGTATTGATGACTTAAAGAATCAATTACTTTCTTTTGTGAATACTGGTGCGTTACGAAACAACGAAACAATTGTGACTAACACACGTCATTACGATTCGTTATTGAAAGCTTTAGAAGAAATTCAGAAAGTGAAATGGGGATTAGACTCCAATTTATCTTCTGATTTAATTGCGATTGATATCCGCACTGCCCTACACTACTTCGGAGAAATTACAGGTGAAGTGACTAATGATGAGCTTTTAGGGAATATTTTTGCGAACTTTTGTATTGGTAAATAGATCGATTTGGGATTTGGCCCTTCGACAAGCTCAGGGTGACAGATTAACGAATTTTGAACTCCAGTTTTTCATAAGCAATACTTTGCATTAATTTCTTACACCCCTAAAGTCCCCTCAAGGGGACAGTTCCTGCTAACCACTTCTATCATTAAATAGATATTTATTTTAAACAAAATTATCTTAGAGGGATTGTCCTCTTGAGGGGACTTTAGGGGTGTTGAATCAATATTATTTCTAAAAGATTTATTCGAAAATCTACTGTAAAATAAACGTAAATACAACTTTTCTTATACTATTCAAAAACTACTATTACCAAATCCAAATTCGTGAATCCAAATTAATCCCTATCTTTGTCATTATTTGAATTTTACAAAAAAATGGAAACGATTTCTATAAACGATTTTTACAAAGAAATATTTGACGACAAATGTCAGTTGACGGAGCTTTTTCTAAATGAGCAAAACAATGTTGATATTGGTCATTTTAATATTTTTAATATTGCCGAAATGAGTAGCACTTGCAAAGCGAAACCCGTTATGCCTTATAATCGAAGAACGTATTATAAAATCAGTTTAATCAACGGGCATAATTTGGTGGAATATGCCGACAAGGAAGTCGAAGTTAAACAAAGAGGTGTTTTATTCGCTTCTCCAAAAATTCCATACAGATACACCCCGCAAAACGACGAGCAATCGGGTTATTTTTGTGTGTTTACAGCCGATTTCATGCATAAATCGAAAACCGCTTTACACATAGACAGCTTACCTATTTTTAACGCTAAAGGCGATTTCGTGTATCAAATAAACGAGCAACAATATCAGGAGATTGAACAAATTTTCTTGAAGATGAATACTGAAATTGAGTCGGATTACGCTTTTAAATATGATTTGTTACGAAATTATGTGGTAGAATTAATTCACGCCGGACAAAAACTACAACCTATTGAAGGTACCAATCAATCGCACAATGCAGCTTCGAGGATTTCTTCTTTATTTATTGAATTATTAGAAAGACAATTCCCTATAGAATCGCCAAGTCAAATTCTCCAATTAAGAACTGCCAAAGAGTATGCAGAAAATTTACGTGTGCATGTGAATCACCTAAATAAAGTCTTAAAAGAAGCGACGGGGAAAACCACTACTGAAATTATTGCCAGCCGTTTAACACAAGAAGCCAAAATATTATTAAAGCAAACCGATTGGAATGTTTCTGAAATTGCCATGAGTTTAGGCTTCGACGAAGTGGCTCATTTTTCTAATTTCTTCAAAAAGCAAACTAAATTATCGCCTTTACATTTCCGAGAAGACTAATTGTTTGAATTTTACAAATAACACTTTGATTCTTGCAAACATTCACTACCTATTTGTTCGCAATTTTGTCATGTAATTAAAAACATAAAAAAAATGACAAATACAACAAACAAAATTGCCTTAGTAACAGGCGGAAGCAGAGGACTTGGGAAAGACATGGCTTTACAATTAGCAAAAAAAGGATTCGATGTAATTATTACTTACCAATCTAAAAGTGAATATGCACAGGAAGTAGTGAACCAAATTAAAAGTAATGAAAAAAAAGCATTCGCTATTCAATTAGATGTTGCTAATGCGAATTCTTTTGATCAATTTGTGCAATCACTTTCTACTACATTAAAAAATGAATTTCAATCGGAAACCATACATGCATTAGTGAACAATGCTGGAGTTGGTGTATATGCTACCTTTGCAGATACTACCATGGAACAATTTGATAGTATGGTGGATATTCATTTGAAAGGCCCTTATTTTTTAACTCAAAAACTTTTACCTGTTCTACAAGACGGAAGTAGCATTGTAAACGTATCTTCTGGTTTGGCAAGATTCAGCTATAATGGTTATGCGGCTTACGCGATTATGAAAGCCGGAATTGAATCGTTAAGCAGATACCAAGCACAAGAATTAGGAGCCAGAAAAATTAGAGTAAACACTTTAGCGCCAGGAGCCATTGAAACCGATTTTGGAGGCGGAGCGGTAAGAGATAATAAAGATTTAAATGATTTAATTGCTTCTACTACCGCTTTAGGACGTGTGGGATTACCGGATGACATTGGTTCAGTAGTTGCCTTTTTATGTAGCGACGAATCGAAATGGATTAACGCACAACGTATTGAAGTGGCTGGTGGGGTACATATTTAATTTACGATTTGGGATTTGGCCCTTCGACAAGCTCAGGGTGACAGATTTACGAATTTTGAACGCCCCGTTTGTCATGCTGCAAAACATCTCACACAAGTTAAATCCACAAAGTTGAGACCCTTTTTTGGGTTTATATAGGGGTGTTTTTTTTTTATTGATAAGCACGCGGATGATACGGATTGGAATGGATTGAACGGATTTTCTTTATTACACCTGATAATCAGCTTCGCTGAAGTTTGATTTTCTAGATTCTTTATGTATTGTCTGAGACTCTTTGTAGGGTGACAAATGTTGTAAAAAAAACATTCACACACAGTTTGTCATGCTGTAAAGCATCTCACAGAAGTCAAATCCACAAACTTGAGACCCTTAACAGGGTGACAAACGTTGTAAACAAAAAAATCGCTCCACTCGGAGCGATTTCCTTTTTTAAAACCTACTAAGCAGCTAATGAAGCTTTATGCGTTGTAATCGTTGTAATAAAACCATCAACCTCATCTAGTTCTTTGTTGATACGTTCCAAATCCAATTCTTTTTCTAAAAGCGCTACAGACCCGTAGCTCTCCTTTCGGTTTTCCAACAAGAATTTTTTGTATTCTAGTCGGGTTTTCTTTTTCACTAAATCTTCTTTGGTTGGTCCTTCCGCCAAAGTACTCATAATAGTATCAATAGCACTAATTTCGGCGATTACACCTTGTAATACCGCATCAATTTCAATGGAAGTACTACTGTAATTTACGGTAACGCGCTCTACCGATAATTGTTTGAACGTTAAATCAGATTTTTCTTTTTCTGCCCATGTTAATAAAACATCGCAATCGGCTACTGTGGTAATTTTGTTTAATGAATACATAATGTAAAAATTTAAATGATTAATAATATTCTTACAAAAACAAACGCGATGCCAAAAAATTAGTCCAAAATCACATTTTTAAAATTTTAACATTTTATAAGAAAATATATCTGTTTTTAAATTATTTATTCATTTGAAAATCAATTAATTTCTTAAAATTTTAATTTTTTCTCGATTTGTAATTTTAACATTTCAAGAGATTCTTTTTTGAGTTGTAACTCATACAAATGTTGCAAACTATTCTTATTTAATGTCTTTTCTGCTCTATTTTTAATCGTTTTTGCCAAACGGTGGCTGAGGTTGTCACACTGAGCTTGTCGAAGTGCCGAGCCTTGCTCTTTATCCTTTTTTGACTCTAAATATTGTACAACTTCCAATGCTTTAAACGCCTCTTCCCTAACCTGCATGCTCTTTTTTATTTTTCGATCCAATAACAAAACTTTATACTCCAACTCTTTAAATTCTTTTTGAAGCCATTCGTGTGCTTTCTTTTTTACAGTTGCAATTATTTGATTACTATACTCAGAAATCGATTTGTTTTTTTGTAGAGAAGTTAGTAATTCTGCTAACTTTTGTTTTGCAGATAAAGGAATGTCGCGCTTTTTTGTTTCATACATAGCAAGCTGAGTTCGAGTAATACCTAACAACATGGCTAATTCTTCTTGTGTGATTCCTAAAACATCTCTTATATTTTTATTCTTTCTCATAATTTTATGTGACAATTTTTATTAAAAATAAAATATTGTCACAATATTAGTGACAAAAAATTAAAAAAGAAAAAAATTGTCACGATTTTTTTCATAAAAAATAAATTAGATAAAAATTTATTACAACTTTATAAAAACAGGTAGAATTACCTATTGGAAGTACAATTTATTATTGTAAGTTTGGGTTTTTAAGGAAAATAAATGAAATTCAACGAAGATTCAAGGGTAAAAATTCCTGCCTTATTACATTTGATGCATTTAGGGTATCAATATATACCTCTCAATGAGCAAAATAGAATTGAAAGTAATAATATTTTCTCTTCTATTTTTATTTCTAAAATTTCTTCATTGAATGGAATTACTGAAGAAGAATCTAAACGTTTATTAGACGAAATCAATTTGGAATTGGATTATGAAGACTTGGGAAAAAAGTTTTACGAGAGATTAACTACTACTTCAGGAATTAAACTAATTGATTTTGAAAACTTCGAAAATAATGATTTTCATGTTACTACTGAATTAACTTGCAAATCGGGTGATGAAGAATTTAGACCTGATATTACAGTTTTAATTAATGGAATACCCTTAGCTTTTATTGAAGTAAAAAAACCTCACAACCAAGAAGGAGTAATTAAAGAAAGAACCAGAATTAATGAACGTTTTAAAAATAAACATTTTAGACGTTTTGCTAACATTACACAATTATTGGTTTTTTCTAACAACATGGAATATGAGGACGGAATTGTAGAGCCAATCTTTGGTGCTTTCTATGCAACTCCAGCGTATGAAAATGTTCATTTCAATTATTTTAGAGAAGATGCCAACTATCCTGTACATCAAAAGTTAATAGAAATAGACGAAAAAACTGAAAACGAACTTTTGAAAGATAACAACTTGATTGTTATTAAAAATAGTCCAGAATATATTACCAACAAACAACCCAATACGCCAACGAATAGAATTTTAACTTCTTTGTTTAGTAAAGAACGTTTGAAATTCATTTTGCAATACGCTATCGTTTATGTGGAAGAAGAAGTAACAGGAAAAGTTGCTTATCAGAAACACATTATGCGTTATCCACAGTTGTTTGCCACTCAAGCTATCGCAACTAAAATTGAAGCAGGTCAAAACAAAGGAATTATTTGGCATACTCAAGGTTCTGGAAAAACCGCTTTAGCTTATTACAACGTTAAACATTTAACGGATTATTACGCCAAAAAACAAGTCATTCCAAAATTCTACTTTATTGTGGATCGTTTGGATTTATTAATTCAAGCTTCTAGTGAATTTGCCAATAGAGGTTTGAAAGTAAAGCAAGTTAATTCCAAACAAGATTTTATAGCTGACCTAAAAGTGGTTGGCGCTATACATAACGATAGCGGAGTTCCAGAAATAACAGTAGTTAATATTCAGAAATTTTCTGAAGATGCAATAGCTGTTTCTAATTTTAGTTATGACATCAACATTCAGCGTGTTTATTTCTTAGATGAAGCACACAGAAGTTACAATCCGAAAGGAAATTACTTGGCTAATCTGATAAATTCTGACCGTTCTGCTGTCATTATTGCTTTAACAGGTACGCCTTTATTAAAAGAAGTAGCTAAAGAATATGATTCTAAAATGTTATTTGGTAATTATTTTCATAAGTATTATTACAACATGTCAATTGCTGACGGCTATACCTTGCGTTTGATTCGTGAACAAATTGAAGGAAACTTTAAAATGGAAATGAAAGACGTAATGGATCAGATAAAAGTATTACAAGGTGATATTAGTACTCGTCAAATTTATGCACATACAAAATTTGCAGCCCCATTACTAGATTACATTGTTAAAGATTTAGTCAAATTTAGACGCGAACAACAAGATGCTTCTTTAGGAGGATTAGTGGTTTGTGATTCTGCTAATCAAGCTAAAGAATTATTTAATTTGTTTCAAGAAAAATTTGGTATTCAAGAAACAGATGCTAGTATTTTAATGGCTGCTGAACCAGCAGAAAAATATGGAAATCATGATGAGCCAAATTTAACTGGTGCTTTAATATTACATGATGAAAACGACAAAGCCATTCGTAAAGAATTAATATCCACTTACAAAAAAGGGAAAGTTGATATTTTATTTGTTTACAATATGCTATTAACTGGTTTTGATGCCAAGCGATTAAAGAAATTGTATTTGGCTCGTGTAATTCAAGACCATAATTTATTACAAACTTTAACTCGTGTTAATAGACCATATAAGAAATACAAATACGGTTATGTAGTTGATTTTGCTGATATTTCTAAAGCTTTTGATCGAACCAACAAAATGTATTTTGATGAATTGCAAGAGCAATTAGGAGATGAAATGGAAATGTATTCGTATTTGTTTAAGTCGGAAGAAGAGATTCAACAGGAAATTCAAGAGATTAAGGAAACGCTTTTCCATTACGATACACAAAATAGAGAATTGTTTTCGCAACAAATAGCACAACTAAATGATAAAAAGGAGTTGATGCGATTGATTAAAGCACTTCGTACGGCTAAGGAATTGAAAAACATCATTGCAGTTAATGGATATGAAGCATTGGATGGCATTGCAGATTTTGATATTTGGAATCGATTGTTATTGGAAGCTCAAAGTCGATTAGACAATCTTAATTTTGTAGAAAGTATTGGTAATGAAGAAGCTTCAGCTAATTTATTGAATACGGCTTTAGAAGATGTGATTTTTCAATTTATCAAAGTTGACGAAAGCGAGTTGGTTTTAGCAGATGAATTCAAAAACATTTTACGTAAAACGAGAGAATCTCTACAAAACAATTTTGATCAATTTGACCCGCAATTTGTTAGTTTACGTGAAGAGTTAGAACGTATTTTCAAAAAGAAAAACTTAAGTGAAGTGACTCAGACTGATATGATAGAAAATATGCATTTATTGCAAAAAATCTACGACCAAGCCAAAGAACTAAATCGTAAAAATGCTTTATTGAAAGCCAAATATATTAACGACGAAAAATATACCCGAATTCATAAGCGATTAAGTGAGAAAGGAACACTTAATGCTAAAGAAATACAATTGCACAATGCTTTAATGCAAGTAAAGCAGCAAGTAGATAGCAAATTAGAAGGGCAAGAAGATATCATGAAAAACGAAGCTTTCTTTAAACGCTACTTACTTCAATTAGTAGTACAAGAATTTAAGAAGAATGAAAGTATTCCATTAGATTTTTCAACGACAGAAACGATAAATAACTTAATTGTAAACGAATATTTACAACAATACCAATACAGATAGAACTATGACGAAGGATATTAATTTTATTACTAAAACAAAGTCACTTATCGATAACCTAAAAAGTGTGTGCGCAAACTATGGTTTAGGTAATTCTGCCAGTGAATTTGATATTATAACCCAATGTTTTTTATACAAAACTCTAAATGATAAATTTCGTTATGAAGTAAAGAAACAAACACCAGAAATAAAAAAAGCTGATACAGAAAGTTTTTTAAATTACTTAATATCTTTAGATCAAGAAAATTATAAATTTTTATTAGCTTCCTTAGATCCCAATGCTCCTAAGTTACATACTCATCACTTAATTGAAAATTTATTTAATCGACAATCAGAAGGTGATTTTGCAAAATTATTTGACGATACTTTAGCAGAAATAGGAAGAGATAATGCTGAAATATTTTCTGTGAAATCGTTTTCTGGTACAAAAGATATATTATTTGACCGTTTAAGTGAAAACATTAAAGATGCTTCCCAAAGAGATGCATTCTGTGTTGCCATAATTAATAAATTAATTGGTGTTTCTTTTGAAGAAATGTTTGAGCAAAAGTATGATTTCTTTGCCACTATTTTTGAATATTTAATCAAAGATTATAACTCCGATTCTGGAGGTAAATATGCTGAATATTATACACCTCATGCTGTTGCTCGAATTATGGCACAAATTATGGTGCCAAAGCCAGTAAAAGGTGTGAAAGTTTATGACCCAAGTGCGGGATCGGGTACTTTGTTGATGAGTATAGCTCATGAAATAGGTGAAGAAAATTGCACCATATATTCTGAAGATATTTCGCAGAAATCGAGTAATATGTTGCGTTTAAATTTGGTATTGAACAACTTAACACATTCGATTCCAAATATCATTAAAACCAACACAATTGCACAGCCTACTTATTTAGATACAAAGTTTGATTATATTGTATCGAACCCACCATTTAAATTAGATTTTTCCGATTTTCATGCCGACTTAGATAAAGATGCTTTCAAAAAGAGATTTTTTGCAGGTATACCAAATATTCCAAAAAGCAAAAAAGAATCGATGGCTATTTATTTATTATTTATTCAGCATATTATGTACAGTTTGAATGATACGGGTAAAGCAGCCATTGTATTGCCTACTGGTTTTATTACAGCACAAAGTGGTATTGAAAAAAAAATACGCGAGCGTTTGATTACTAATGGCTGGCTACGCGGTGTGGTTAGTATGCCTTCAAATATTTTTGCCAGTACTGGAACAAATGTTTCAGTGTTGTTTTTAGATAAAGAAGCGGATAGTGAACACATTATTTTATTGGATGCTTCTAAACTTGGAGAAACTGTAAAAGAAGGTAAAAACCAACGTACAGTTTTAACTTCAGCAGAAGAACAATTAATCATAAATACGTTTAATAATAAACAAGCTGTTGAGCATTTATCAGTAGTAGTAACTAAAGAAGAAATTGCAGCTAAAAACTATTCGTTCTCAGCTGGACAATATTTTGAAGTGAAGATTGAATATGTTGATATTACTCCGCAAGATTTTGCAGAAAAAATGAAGAGTTTCGAAAGTAATTTAACTGGTTTGTTTTCAGAAAGCAAAATCTTAGAAATGGAAATCCAGAAAAATTTGAAAGGGTTGAAGTATGAATAGTTTTATGAGTCTTAAAGATTTCCTAAATAAACAAATTTCAGGTGATTGGGGGAAAGAAATAGCAGATGAAAAGCATAATACTCAAGTTTTTTGTATTAGAGGTGCAGATATTAATACAATTAATGCAGGTAATTATAATAATTTACCTATTCGATTTATTGAAGATAAAAATAAAGCAAAGTTTTTAAAAGAAGGAAATATAGTAATTGAAATATCTGGAGGAAGTCCTACACAATCAACAGGAAGAACAAGTTATATTATAAATAAAAATGCTAATATTATTTGTTCAAATTTTTGTAGAGCATTTGAAATCAAAGAAGATCATTCGCCAAAATATTTTTATTACTTAGTGCAAAATATTTACAATTCAAATATTTTTTTCAATTTTGAAAGTAAAACAACTGGTATAAAAAATTTATTACTTAACGATGCTTTAGAAAATATTAAAGTTCCAAAGACAGGCATTTATACCCAAAAAAAAATCGCTAAAGTTCTTTCTGATTTAGATGCTAAAATTGAGCTCAACAACAAAATCAATTCTGAGTTAGAAGCTATGGCTAAAACTTTGTATGATTATTGGTTTGTTCAGTTTGATTTTCCAGATGCTGATGACAAGCCTTATAAATCATCCGGTGGTAAAATGATTTGGAATAAAG
>CAMLRV010000037.1 GCA_946482495.1 uncultured Flavobacteriia bacterium | reverse complement strand
TAGCATTAGTTTTATTTTGTGCTACACTACTACTTGTATTGTTATTACCATTAGCTCTAACAAAAGCTAAATAAAATCTATTATTATGCTCACCTGCAACTAATTTAACACTAAAAGGTTGTGTTTTAATATTATGATATAAACCTGTTTCGCTATCATAAATAAATACTTTTCTGTTTGAATCAAAATTTTCAACACCATCTAAAACAAACTCTACAAAACCTACTTGATTTGTTTTAACACTTAAAGGATGTTTAATATTTTCATTAAAATAACCTACACCTTGAATGATTAAATTTTTGTCTTGATTTCTGAAATACATATCATTAGGTTGATCATCTAAAATAACACCATCATAACCTGGATCAAAACCTGCTGTTGCTTTGTCATCCATGAATCCTAATAAAATTTGTCTATGGAAATCGTTAGCCGAATTGAATCCTAAACGAATTTTTGCAAACTCATTAACCACATAAGAATCATTACTGTTAACTGCTGCATTAGGATTTGAAGCCATATTTTGATTGCCATTTCTAAACATTTCAAAAGAAGCAGGATCATTTTCTTTTACAAAAGCTCTTTGAGAATTATTAAACACAATATTTCCACCTGTTGCACTTCCGTATACGAAGAAACCTTGTCCAACTGGAATAAAACGTTGTGCAATTTTAGTGTTACCACCTAAACCATTAATTCCTGCAGGAGCAATTGGAGGCGTACCACCCACTTTAGTATAAGCAGCATAACCACCTTGATATCCTTGTAAGTTATGTGTATTATTTAATGGTGAATGCTCCCAGTAATAAATTGTACCTGTTGTTGTTGATTGTCCAGCAACTGATGAAACATTATCATCAATAAATTTATCTGCATCCATTGCTGATGAATATGGATTTCCACTTAAATTCAAGTTGTTTGCAGAAATAGGATTTGTAATTGTTCCATTGTATGGTTTCCCAATGAAAGTATAGTTTTGTTTTGGAGTAGCTGCTCCACTTCCTTTCATGGTATATCCTTGAGATGGGTTTAATGTTCCAGTTTCTAAAACTTGAGTCCAATTAGCATAAACTGCTGAAACATTTTGGAATTTATAAATCCAAAAACGAGGAATGCTTATTGGACTTGTCGGAGAAGCATTAACTCCACCTATCCAATTAATTGGAGTTGGACTTGCTGGATTTGTACCATCTCTTAAAACGGCACCTACTGTATAATTTGAATTATTTACAGCACCATTAACTGGACTAACAGGAGAAGACCAATAGTTATAATTAAATAAATTTGAAGAACCTTGTTGATCTCTTTCAATCCAACCATCACTTGTTGGTTCTAAATCACTTTGAGTAGTTTGTACTAATTGAGAACGGCCTACTAAATCAATTGCGCCATCAATTAACAAATACCAATCATTTTGCAATTTATTATCATTATTCATGTAAATAGTTGTCCCAGGATTTAAAATCAAACCTAAATCCGTAGAATTTGCTGGTTCTGTGATATTGTGTCTAACATCTACAATTGACCAATCGTAATCCATAATATCCATTCCTCTGATTTCTTTAGTCGGGCTATTTACTGCCGTTGCAAAATCACCAGTTCTTTCGGTAATAAAAGGCATTGGAGCTTGTTGTATATTTATCACTTTGTGATTAAAAATTTTAGTTCCAACTAAATCAATTGCAGGAGTTGATAAATCGTCAATGATATCATCTTTATACACATCCATTCTGTAATAGCGAACTAAATTAGCAAATGGTAACGTTCCCACATCTTTAGGAATAACTTCTCCTCTTACTTGAGTTACATTATTTCTAACTTCTTGGTATACCATTCTTTGCAATTGAGCATCCGTTAATCCGATGTTAAACACACGAACTTCGTCAATTTTTCCTCTAAAATAATTGGTGTTACTTAAAGGTTGTTTTCCTATAGTTAATAATGAAGCATCAGCCGCAATATTCCCAGCTAAAGCTTGAGTTGCTACTAACTGTCCATTTAAATATAATCTAATACTTCCACCAGAATAAATGGCCGCAACATGATACCATTGATTCGTATTTAAAGCGGTATTAAAAGTAACCGTAGTTCCATTTACCGTAGCTTGTAATCTTTTGATATTAGAAATTTTTAATTGGAAATTGTTTTGACCTACAATAAATCCATCAGCATTATATCCATTAGCTAAATTAACCCAAGACATTAGTGTTGCTGCTGGTAAACCTCCTAAAATAGCTGTACTTTGAGCATAATCGTTTCTTCCATCAAATTCTAAAAGTAATTTTCTATTTAAATCTCTTGGTGAACCGAAATACGCCGTATTCGTGTCAAAAGCATCAACAATACCATCTTTATCTATATCAGTAATTCCGTCAATAATACCATCACTATTTGCATCTAAAGAAGCATAAAGAGTACCTGCGATATCAAATGTTGTTCCATTACTTGTTCTGTCTAAATAGTTTGGCGAACCGTCACCATCAGTATCTAAAACATAATTTAAAAATGGTGCACTATTTGTACCTTGATTTAAGTTCCCGTAGATATTTAAACCATAGTCATATAAATCTAAGATTCCATCACCATAACCTTCCACAACACCGTCGCCATTTGTATCTTTACTTCTGAAAGTTTCTGTGTCAGCACCATCACCTTTTCCATCTCCTGTAATATCTCCATCTCCATTCACAAAACCTGGAACAGCATTTGAATTTCCAGCACCAGATTCATCCACATCAAAAACTGTATCATTATCAGAATCTAAATCCATATAATTAGCAGCTCCGTCACCATCAAAATCTGGAGCAGATAAAATCCCTTCAGCACTATCATGCAAGCCATTAGTATTAGCATCCATCCAAGCTACATCCATTTTACCTTTAGCATTACTTAAGTTTCCTAATCCAACTTCGATGATATCTTCAATTCCATCGTTATCAGAATCTAAATCAAAAACATCTGCCACACCATCTAAATCTAAGTCGCATAAAGCTTGAGTAATTAAAATATCATCTAAAGCTAAATCATTTCCTAAACCTCCTGTTTCATTATTGATAAAGATAACATTAAAGGCATCAACGTTTAAATTTAAACTTGCTGTGAATTGCACCCAGTTTCCTGCTAAATTACCAGCAGTTGTTGGAGCAATATTACCAGTACTAATTGAAGTTAATAAATTATTACTAGTGTCTCTGAATTCTACTCTTACATTAGGGCGTAATCTAGTAGCGATGCCAGGCGCATCAGTTCTATCAATATTTAAAACCCAAAAGCTATAAGTAATTGGAATATTTGGTAAAGCACCAGTAATTGAAGCCGTGTAAAAAATACCTGGAGTATAAGAAGCATTAAAAATAGCCATTCTTCCGTTTGGGTCTCCAGTATGATCTCCACCCATATGCCAATATGTAGGAGCCCAAGATGCAATTTGACAACTTGAAGCTACTGCATATTCACCATCATTTAAATCCGGTGAACTTAAAGTTGGACAGGCAGCTGTGTTAGGTGCACCTACTCCATTTTCATAACAATATGTTGTGATTGCGTTATAAGTGGTATTAATGGTAGTTCTTATACCTGCACCAAAACTTTCATTTAAAAATTTGTAATTTACTTTTGGTCCATTAGCATTATTACAATTCGTTTCTTCCATGACATCACGAATTCCGTCATTGTCATCATCCACGTCTACATTGTCATAAATTCCATCGCCATCACTGTCAAAAAAAGTTTGAATACAAACTCCAATTAAATCATAATTATATGGATTTTCATTTCCATCATTATTTACAATTGAGATTGTAGCTGTTTTAGTTCCAATTGCTAGAGGGCTAAATGTTACAACAAATGAAGTACTTCCTCCTGGAACAATAACTGCTGCTGGAGGCGTTGTAACTGAAAAATCACCAGGATTTGCTCCTGAAAAAGTAATTGCTCCTAAGTTTAAATTTGCAACACCTGTATTGTACACAAAGTAAGTTCTGTTAACACCAGTTGCTACAGATGTAGTTCCGAAATCTGTAAAATCAATTATAGAAGGTGTAGTATCACCATCAACAATTGAATTTGCATTTCCTTGAACATCCATTTCTGGCATTGAAACAGCATTTCCTCTTATGGCATATACATAAGTAAGAACACCTGCATTATTTGTGTATCTAACTGTAATTGTTGCATTTTTAACTCCAATTGGAGCTGCTGGAGTAAAACGAATAACTAAATCTGGAGAAAAAGCAGTTCCTAATCCGTTTAAAGTATTTCCAGGATTGGGACCAGAAACAACAGAAAATTGAGCTGCATTTACACCTGAAATAACAACTGATGGATTAGAAAAAGTAATTCTTCTTGCAGCAGCTGTTCCACCTGCACCGTTATTTCTTAATACGAATGTATTGTCTTGAGATGCACCAATATTAACATTACCATAATCGGTAAAATCTGTTAAACTAGGAGTTATGTCGCCGTTAGCAATTGGATTGCCGTTACCATAAATTACTAAATTTGCATTTTGTGCAAAACTTACCGCGGTAAGTAGAAAGAAAACCAATGTAGGGATTAGTATTCTTTTAAAGGGAGTAATTTTTTTAGTCATATCCGGGGGGATTTAAGGTTAAAATTAAAGTCAGAGCATTTTTTTTGGGATTGTTTTAAATGTTAATAAATGATTATTATTATATTAAATTTCATTGAAAAAAATTTAATTATTATGTTAAAAGTATGAATTATATTATAACAAAAAAAGTTAATTATGTTAAATATTCATTATTTAGACATATTACTTAAATTTTTAACAATTTACAGTGTTTTTGTTATTTTTTTTGCAAATCAAATCTTACTAATAAAAAATATCGACAAAACACCTAACATAATCGCTGTAAGGCACTTAAAAATAAAGGAAGAATGGAAATCAAAGATTTTACAAGAAATTAACCATAAAAAAATACAATCAATTCAAAAAAGAAAAAAGTAAAGTAAAAAACTATAATTCTACTAAAATACTAACAGCATTTCCACCAAATCCAACTGCATTTACCAAAATCTTTTTTAGTGAAGTAGTTTTTGAATTTTCATAAAATGGCGTTTCAACAAAATGCTGATTTTGTAACATTAAAACAGCTAATTCGATACTCAACAGGCCTGAAGTTGCAAATGTATGTCCTACTTTCCATTTATTAGAAGTTAACATAGGAAGATGATTCCCAAAAATAGCCTTTATAGCTTCCAGTTCAGTAGAATCACCTTGAATCGTTCCTGGCGCATGCATTACAATCGCATCAATATCTTCTAATTTTATAGCGCCAATTGCCTTTTTCATTGACTTTTGAAAACATAATGCATTTGTTGAAATGGATGTACTACTAGACAACACTTCAGTTGCATAACCTATACCACTAATTTTAGCGATAGCATTTTCTTCTGAAAGTGAAATTGACAAACAAGCCGCTGCCTCACCCAAAACCATAGTATTAGAAATTTTTTCAAAATCCAAACTTCTACAAGGCATCGTATTTTCTTCCGAAGAATATACTTTTAATGCCGAAAGTTGACTTAATGTAAAAGGAGTTAAAGGCGCTTCACTTGCTCCAACTAAAAACTGATTTGACATTCCAGATTGTAGCCATGCAATTCCATTTAATAATGCATGAAGTCCTGTTGAACAAGTTATCGAATGTGATATTTCTGGACCATCAGTAAGTAAATCGTGAGAAACCCAACTAGATATATTACCTAAAGTAGTTGATGGCGAAGTAAATGTAGAAACTGAACCTTCATTGACAAAATCGGAATGATGTTTTTCAAACAAAGTTGTTGCTCCACGAGAAGATCCAAAATTAATTCCGACATTCTCATTTGAAAAACCGCTAATTTCAAAACATTTTCTAGCCACTAAAATTGCCATAACAACCGACTTATCTAAATGTTTGTATTTAGAATCGGAACCGATAATTTTATGTAAAAGTTGGTTTTCCTTTTCAGAAAATTGAGAAACCCAATATTGTTTCTGATTGGCACTCATTTTTTGAAACAACGAATTTCCATGCAAATAATTATTCCAAATTTCAGCACAAGTTGTTCCTAATGCAGAAATAGAAGCAATTGAATGAATAAAAACAGGTTGTTTTAACATGAAATCTCGTTTAAAGCTTGTTCGATTACCGAATAAACTTGTTGCAAACTTTCTTCGGAAATAATATAAGAAGGTAAAATATAAATAGTATTACCAACTGGGCGCAAAATTACACCTTTCTCAATAAAATAATTATAAAATTGGTTACGTAAATTACTATAATACTCTTGTTTTTCAGAAACCTGAACTTCTAATGCAAAAATTACTCCTAATACACGAGTGGTTTTTACTTTTGAATGTTGAGCAATATGTTTTTCAAATTGAAGATGAGAAGCGTTAATTTTATGAATATTTTCAAAAATTTCAGGATTTTCTAACAGCTTAATGCTTGCTAAAGCAGCAGCACAACCTGTCGGGTTGGCAGTAAAAGTATGTCCGTGAAACAACGCATGATTTACGTTATCACTCACAAAACCATCAAAAATTTCTTGAGTAAAAGTAGTAATCGACATCGGAATAGTACCACCTGTTAATGCCTTACTCAAACACATCATGTCAGGCTGATTTTTCAAATAATTACAAGCGAATAATTTACCCGTTTTTCCAAACCCTGTCATCACTTCATCCGCGATTGTAAAAACACAATTTTGCTTACAAATTGAAATTAATTCATCTAATTCTGATGCTTCATACATTACCATTCCTGCTGCACCTAAAACCAAAGGCTCAAAAATAAAAGCCGCTACTTTATTTTCTGCAATTGCTTTTTGCAAAGTAGCTTTTGATTTTTCTTCATTTCCTTTTGTAGGAACTGGAATTCTAATTACTTTAATTAGCACATCTTGAAATGCTTCGGTAAACAATCCAATACCGCTTACTGCCATCGCACCGAAAGTATCACCGTGAAAAGCATCTTCAAAAGCAATAATCGTATTTTTGGTAACTTCTTTATTATAATGAAATTGAAACGATGCTTTGATGGCTACTTCCACTGCAGTAGATCCATTATCTGAATAAAAAAATTTCTTTTGATTAGAAGGTAAAATCTCCACTAATTTCTCAGCCAATTCCACCACTACATTATGCGTGAAACCTCCAAATAAAACGTGTTCTAAAGTAGTAAGTTGTTTGTAAATTGCATCTGCAATAAATGTATTACTATGTCCAAACGGATTTACCCACCAAGAGGCAATTGCATCAATATACTTTTTGCCGGTTTCGTCCCATAAAAATTCGTCTTTACCTTTAACAATTGCTGGAAAATGCGAATAAATTTTATGTTGAGTATATGGATGCCAGTTGTATAAACTATCTTTTTCTGAAATTGTCATGTTGTAGTGACTAACATTTAGTGATTAATCAATAATACAAAGGTATTAAACTCTACTATCATTTTTAAATTTCTATTGATTTATAACTTCAAAAGATTTTCTCTGAATAAATCGGCGTAATATTGAATGACATTTTCATCGAAGTAGGGTTCGTTCTCTATTCTTCCAATCATTGGAACATTTGTTTTCTCCAAAATGATGCTTTCAGTTGATGGATATTCATCACCAGAAAAAATTATTCCGGCTACATTTAAGTTTCTAGATTTTAAAATTTCGATAGTCATTAACGTATGATTGATACTTCCTAAATAATGACGAGAGACCACTACAACTTTATAATCGGGTTGAATTAAATCAATAACACAATCGGAATTATTTAGTGGCACAAAAATACCGCCAGCACCTTCAATTACTAAATTATTCTTTGTTTTTGGTTCGATGATTTTTTTGGTATCGATAGAAATTCCATCAATCTCTGCTGCTAAATGTGGACTTGCAGGTGTATTCAACGCATATGAATTTTCAAAATATTGCCTTTCGACTCCGCTCAAAATGACACTAGAAGTTAGCTTTTTAACTTTATGTGAATCAGAATTATCTAAATCACCTGCTTGAATGGGTTTCCAATAATCGGCCCCTAAAGCTTCAACTACAATTGATGACGCAATAGTTTTGCCTACATCGGTTCCAATTCCTGTTATAAATAGTTTCATAATTTAAAACTCAAAATTACAATTTTCGCATTTGTATTTATGTTTCGAATAAAAAGGCATTGACAAAGTCAATAACCCATAAATAAAAGCAAAAAACGATTTTACATCTTTAATTGTGGTAAACATTACTATTTTTTGCATACCACAATTCGGACACTTTAACAACTCACCATTATCATCCAAAGAATATTCTTGGATTGAAGATAAAATTTGTTTTGCCTTAATAACATCATCCGTGTTTACAAATAACTTTACACCGCCAACTGCATTACTTAAAAGCGGATCAGTGTTTATAGTATTTTCATTTTGTAGAAAAACTTCTACACCTTCTGATTCTAATTTTCCTTTAATTAAATAAGCTTCAGAAGAAAATTGATAATTGGCAATTTGAGTGAATTTTGTCATAGTGAAGCAAATTTACTAATTTCTTAAAGATTAAAACAATTAAAAAGCCCATCTTATCGACAGGCTTTTTTTTTATTCTTCATTTAATTCGTCTATAACTTTTTTAATTTCATTGGCGTATTTTCCATAAAAATGCTTCACCCACCATTCTAAAGCTATTCCCATAAATAAAATACAAAAGGCGATTGAAACAAACAGCGTAATTAAGTGCGCATTTTGTAAATTATCTAAAACAATTACTTCCGTTTTCGAGATTTGAAAATACAACATTCCTATAGCAAACATTACTAAAAATGGTGTTAAAGCAAAACCAAACGTTTTATATATTTCCATATTCAATCGAATATCGAAATAGGTTTCATATAAACTATCTTTCGTATTTAAAGTCACATTATTCATTCTTTTATAGAAAAAATAAAGTTTAGCTAAATAGTAAATACAAATGGCCACAAAAATGCTAAACAATGTATAAAACAAAATTGTTCCAGATTTTGAAAAACCATATAATAATGGCATAAATGCTAATGATATGATAGATATGATTTGATAAAAAAACTCATTTTTTAAATTTTTTCTAATCTTATCCAAAGGTGTATTTGCTGCTTGTAACTTTTCTAAGTTTGTAGGAAGTTTAACATCTTCATTGGTGTCATTGTTCCAAGCGTTTTGTATATCGTTAAAATCCATATCCCTGATTTTTAATTATTTCTTTTAATTTCTCTTTGGCTCTATTCAATTTAACACGGGCATTTCCTTCTGAAATACCTAAATTTTCTCCAATTTCTTTATGTGAAAATCCTTCTAATTGATAGAAAATGATTGCTTTATCAATTTTTTCAAGTTTCTGAACAGCTTTATAAAAATGTTCAATTTGTTTCTCTTTCTCTTCAAAATCACTTTCTTCGTCACGAATATTAGATGAAGATAATTCATATTTATCCACCTTTCGTTTTTCTTTTTTTAAGAAAATAATGGCGGTATTAATAGCCACACGATACATCCAAGTAGAAAATTGACTTTCACCTTTAAATGAATCGTAAGCCTTCCATAATTGGCAAACAATTTCTTGAAACAAATCTTCTTGATCATCTCTATTGTCCATGTACATTTTGGAAACTTTATAAAGTATTCCTTTATGTTGTTCAACTCGAGATAAAAACTCCTGTTCTTTAACTTTCAAAGCTTATTTTTTAAATAGGTTTAACCGTATAACCTGATTTTTTTAATAAATTAATTACACCATTATCACCAGGTAAATGTGCTGCTCCAACAGCAAAGAACACACTATGTTGCTGCATCATTTTTGGCATTTTTTGAATCCAATTTGTATTTCGATTATCAAGCATAAAACCTTGTTCTTCCTCATTCATAAACTTATCATCTATTGTCATTTGAAGAATTTTGTTTAGCTCTTCTTTTTTATAAAGTTCTATTAATTGAATTAAATAGTCAGAATCATAAGTACTTAATTGAGCAATAAATTCTGCATTACTATAAGAATCACCAAAAGCTTTCACTTGATCTTCAACCGTTTCCATACCATGAATTACACTTTTGCGTTGCATTGCCATTTTTAAAAACTCTACTTCATATACTTTCGGATTACAATTTAATTGTTTTACCATAAGCGTGCTCATAATACCAATTAGGTTGTAATTTTCGAATTGCTTAATATCTAAAGCAAATTTATTTTTTAACAATGCTTCTAATTTTGCGTATTCTTCTTTACTTAAACTTTTAGATAAAGGAATTGGAGAAACCGCTAATTTTTGCATGCTTTGCAATTCTTTTGGGTCGTCAAAATCTAATTCTAAGGCTAATTCTTCTGTTTTATCAAAAGCCGTTTTTACTTTTTCTTTAAGTTGAAAATCGCTTTCACAAATCAAATGTACGGTTCCAAATAGATAAGATGGTTTTTCTAAACCATTTCCGGAAATTTCCCAAAGCAATGAATTTTCAATTTTGTTTGTCAACGGAATATTCTTCTCCGTTTGAGCATTTCCTAAGTTAGCTATAGCAATAAATAAAGCTGCTAATAAAGTTAATTTTATATTTTTTCTCATTTTCTGATTGATTAAAACTTGATGATTGAAACCCATTCTGTTTACAAATTATTTTTTCTTAAATTTCTTACAGTGCTGAAAAACACAACAATTGAAATAATAAATAGTGGAGCAATTGTAGACCAATTTGCCTCATTTTCTGTCAAAGTGAAATATTTCATTATTGAATATCCCAAACCGAAAGTGGATAAAAATAACATTACATAATTAGCTCCTTTTTGTACTTTGTTTGAATTTACTGTTTTTGTTTCCATGATTTTAATAGTTTAATTTAATTACAACACGTAAGTAATCGAAAAACAAAAACGTTACAAAAAAATTTAAAATATTTTAAAGAAGTGAGTAAAGACAAGTAATTACAGCGGAAATTTCTTCTTCAGAATTATAACTATGTAAACAAAAACGCAATCTTTCTTGACCTTCAGGAACAGTTGGAGAAAGAATTGCTTTCACATCAAAACCTTTTTCTTGCAATTGAGAAGCGATGTGTTTTACTTTTTCATTTCCAGGAATGATGGCTGAATGAATAGTCGATTTACTATACACAAACAAAGGTTTTATTCCTAAGAGTTGTTTTTGTTGATTGAAAAAATTGATATTATTTTTCAGTTTTTGAATTTCTAAAGATGAATTTAATTTTTGATAGGCAATTAAAATCGTTGCCGCCGAATGAGGTGAAAGCCCAGTAGTATAAATAAAACTTCTGGCAAAATTAACTAAATATTCTTTTAAATCTGCAGAACCTAATATGGCAGCTCCATGACAACCTAAGCCTTTTCCGAAAGTCATAATTCTGGCAAAAACTTTATCCTGAAATTGTTGTGATTGTACCAAACCTTCACCTTTATCTCCAAAAACACCCAAAGCATGTGCTTCATCAATTACTAAATGAGCATTGAATTTTTCAGAAATTGCTACTAAAGTTTCCATATTTGGTGCATCACCATCCATAGAGAAAACCGATTCTGTAACGATATAAATAGTCTGAAGCTGGGAGATGGAAGTTTGAAGTTTATTCAGCAACTGCTCTAAATCTTCATAATCGTTATGTTGAAATTTATAACTTTTCGCATGACTCATTTGAATCCCATCTCGAATAGAAGCGTGACATAATTCATCATATAAAATAATATCGTTTCGTTGTGGAACCGAACTAAAAAAACCCACATTGGCATCGTAACCTGAATTAAAAATTAAAGCTGTTTCTGATTCATGAAATTTAGCGATATATTCCTCAGCTGTTTGATATAAATTATGATTCCCAGAAATTAATCGGGAACCTGTGGCTCCGTTTAGTTTTACATTATTATCTACTAAATATTGATGAGTTGCATCAAAAATTTGTTCGTTTTTGGCAAAACCTAAATAGTCGTTTGATGAAAAATCGATTCCATTTGAAGCAATTGGCAATTTTCGTAAAGAGTTAGTTTCTGTACGAAGATTTAATTTTTGTTGTAGTGAATTTGGAATTTTCATTATTCAAAAATAAAAAAATCCCGATAAGAAAACACTTATCGGGATTGTTATTTTAATAAAAAATTGAATTAGTCTGCTAAAACAATTATTTTATTGTTATTCATTTCTATAGTACCAGAATTAATTGCTAACCAATATGTTTGTTCGTTTACTTTAGTAAATTTACTAACATTAGCTTTTTCAATATTAAAACTTGGCGCACTAATTTTAATGTTTCCTTTTTGTAAAATAGAAACAATTGCAGCGTGATTATTTAACATTTGAAACTCGCCATTTACTCCTGGAACTGATACTGACGTAACTTCTCCTGAAAATAAGGTTGCTTCTGGTGATACTATTTCTAAAATCATAATTTTATTAGTTTTCAGTCTCAGTTTTTAGTCTCAGTTTTCTGACAACTGATACTGTTTACTGAACACTTATTATTACGCTTCTGCTAACATTTTCTCTCCTGCTTCAATAGCATCTTGGATACTTCCTTTAAGGTTGAAAGCAGATTCTGGTAAACGGTCTAATTCACCATCCATAATCATGTTAAATCCTTTGATAGTATCTTTAATATCTACTAAAACTCCTGGAATCCCTGTAAACTGTTCAGCTACGTGGAAAGGTTGAGATAAGAAACGTTGTACTTTACGAGCACGAGATACGACTAATTTATCTTCTTCAGATAATTCTTCCATACCTAAGATAGCAATAATATCTTGTAATTGTTTGTAACGTTGTAAAATTTCTTTTACTCTTTGAGCACAGTTATAGTGATCATCACCTAAGATTTCTGGAGTTAAGATACGAGAAGTAGAATCTAATGGATCTACCGCTGGGTAAATACCTAACTCAGCAATTTTACGAGATAATACAGTTGTTGCATCTAAGTGAGCAAACGTTGTTGCTGGTGCCGGGTCAGTTAAGTCATCCGCAGGTACGTAAACCGCTTGTACAGATGTAATCGATCCTTTTTTAGTTGACGTAATACGCTCTTGCATCGCACCCATTTCAGTTGCTAAAGTTGGTTGGTAACCTACTGCAGAAGGCATACGACCTAAAAGTGCAGATACTTCAGAACCCGCTTGTGTAAAACGGAAGATGTTATCAACGAAGAAAAGTACGTCTTTTCCTTGACCTGTTCCAGCTCCATCACGGAAATATTCAGCGATAGATAATCCTGATAAGGCTACACGAGCACGAGCACCAGGTGGCTCATTCATTTGTCCGAAAACGAAAGTAGCTTTAGACTCTCTCATTCCTG
>CAMLRV010000036.1 GCA_946482495.1 uncultured Flavobacteriia bacterium | reverse complement strand
AGAATTTTAAGAACAGCTTTTTTTATATAATTATTGTTGGTTTTTTTTCTGTATTAATTTATTGGACCTTAAAAAACGGTAAATTATTAGAAAAATCTAACGTATTAAAAGTTACTTCAACTGAAGAGGGTTTAAATTATCAAGAATTTTTAAACTCTTTACATCATAATGTTACTCATCCGTTGGCTATATTGTTAGCACAGATTGTTACCATTATTTTAGTTGCTAGATTCTTCGGTTTAATATGTAAAAAAATTGGCCAACCAACTGTTGTTGGAGAAATTATTGCAGGAATTGTTCTAGGACCATCATTTTTTGGGAACTATTTGAAAGAATGTTCCGAAATGTTATTTCCAGATTCATCTTTAGATAATTTAAAATTTTTAAGTCAAATTGGACTAATATTCTTCATGTTTGTGGTTGGAATGGAGTTAGACTTAAAAGTACTTAGAAATAAAGCGAAGGAAGCAGTAATTATTAGTCATGCCAGTATTATTATTCCTTTTACTTTAGGTTTAGTTTTAGCGTATTCAATTTATACTAATTTCGCTCCTCCAGGAATTGAATTTATTTCTTTCGGATTGTTTTTAGGAATTGCCATGAGTATTACCGCTTTTCCAGTTTTAGCCAGAATTGTGCAAGAACGAGGTTTGCAGAAAACGAGAATTGGTGCCATGGTAATTACATGTGCTGCTGCAGATGATATAACCGCATGGTGTTTGTTAGCAGCTGTAATTGCAATTGTAAAAGCTGGTTCTGTTACAAGTTCTTTATATATTATTGTGTTATCTGTATTATATGTATTTGCAATGATTAAGTTGGTTCGACCATTTTTACGTCGAATTGGGAATTTATATGATACAGCTGAGAAAATTACCAAACCGGTAGTTGCAATTTTCTTTTTAACACTATTGATTTCATCCTATTTAACAGAAATCATTGGTATTCATGCCTTATTCGGAGCATTTGTGGCTGGTGTAATTATGCCAGATAACATGAAGTTTAGAAAAATGTTTATTGAAAAAATTGAAGATGTATCTTTAGTTGTTTTATTGCCATTATTCTTTGTATTTACTGGTTTAAGAACAGAAATCGGTTTGTTAAATAGTCCAGAATTATGGAAAGTTTGTGGCTTAATTATATTAGTAGCCGTTGCTGGTAAATTTATAGGAAGTGCTTTAGCAGCAAAATTTGTGGGTCAAAATTGGCGTGATAGTTTAACTATTGGAGCTTTAATGAACACACGTGGATTAATGGAATTAGTAGTTCTTAATATCGGTTACGATTTAGGTGTACTAACTAAAGAAGTATTTGCTATGATGGTAATTATGGCATTAGCAACCACTTTTATGACAGGTCCAGCTTTAGATATAATTGATTTTATCTTCAAAAGAGTAAAACCAGTAGTGCCTAATACTCCAGAGAATTCAGATTATAAAGTTTTAGTTTCTTTTGAAAATCCTGAAGATGGAAAACCTTTATTAAAAGTTGCCAATAATTTCATCAGTGTAGATAAAGATGTGGATGATAACCATCCAATAAAACAAAAACAATCAATTACAGCGATGTATATTTCTTCAACTAATGAGGTGAATCCTTATAAAATTGAAGAATATGAACGTGAAAGTTTTAAGCCTGTTTTAAAAGAAGCACATAAACTTAACAGAAAAATACAAACGATATTTAAAGCTTCTCGTGATATTGACTCTGATATTGTGGAAGTAAGTAATAAAGGAGAATTCAATTTGGTATTAATTAATATTGGTTCTTCTATTTTTGAAGGAACATTTTTAGGAAAAGTGTTAGGAATTACTTCTAAAATTATTAATCCAGAAAATTTATTAAATACATTTACTGGTAAAGAAAAACTTTTTGAAGTAAGTTATTTTGATGACAAAACGCAAGCTGTCATTAATAAAACAGAAGTTCCATTGGGAATTTTTGTAGATAAAAATTTAATTAAAACAGAGAATATTTCTGTAATTTTATTCAATGATGAAGATCAGTTTTTATTGAATTATGTAAAATTATTGAAAAAGAATTCTCAAGCTAAGATTTCAATTTTTGACACATTTGATGTTGTAAATGAATCAAATAAAATAACACATGAAAATGTAAAAGTGATTCATTCATCGAAGCTAGATAAAGATTTCTTAAAAGAACAAGATTTATTAATTATGAGTATCGATAGTTGGAAAAAACTAATTGATACAAGAAGTGTTTGGTTAAACAATGCACCATCACTTTTAATAATAAAACCATAATATGTTACAAATAGGTGTATATCACACATTAAAAATAGATAGAGCAACAAAAGTTGGATTGTTTTTAGTAAATGAAAAAGACGAAGTGTTGTTGCCAAATAAGTATGTTCCAAGTGATTATACAATTGGCGATGATATAACTGTTTTTGTATACTTAGATCACGAAGAACGTCCAGTAGCAACAACTTTAAAACCATTTATTACTTTAAACTCATATGCAGTTTTAAAAGTAAATTACATCAATAAATTTGGTGCTTTTTTAAATTGGGGAATGGAAAAAGATTTGTTTGTTCCTTTTAAAGAACAAGCTCGCCCGATGGAAAAAGATAAACGTTACATAGTAACTATGTACGAAGACAAACAATCGGGAAGGTTAGCGGCATCTAGTAAAATCAACCAGTTTTTAGATAAAGAACCTTTAGATATTGAAGTTGGACAAGAAGTTGATTTAATGGTTTCTCATATTACAGAAATCGGTATTAATGTTATTATTAATGGGAAATTTAGAGGCTTAGCCTATCAAAATGAAGTTTTTGAAACGGTTTCTCCTGGATTTAGAACAAAAGGGTATATTAAAAATATTCGCCCTGACGGAAAAATTGATGTTTCTTTCCAAAAGTTAGGTTTCGAAGCGATTGACGATTCGGCACAACTAGTTTTAGAAGCTTTAAAACAAAACGATGGTGTTCTAAGATTGAATGATAATAGTCATCCAGAAGAAATTAAATCGGTTTTAAAAATGAGCAAAAAAACATTTAAAAAAGCCATTGGAAGTTTATATAAACAAAAACTAATTGATATCAATAACGAAGGAATTCAGTTGTTGTAATATAAAACTAAAACGTCCCGAATTATCGGGACGTTTTTTTTATATAATTATTCGTAAATCTTAAATATTAAATCGTAAATAAAGTAATTATTTTCCCCACTCACTCGGATTACTATTCCAAGATTGTAAAGTTTCTAATTCTTCTTCTGAAATGTATTGTTTTTCAACAGCTTTAGTAATTAAATTTTCATAATTACTTAAGGTATAAACATCTAATTTTGCTTCTTCAATTTTCTCTACAGAAATAGGAAATCCATACGTAAAAATAGCGGCCATTCCTTTTACATTAGCGCCTTCATTACGTAAAGCTTCTACTGCTAATAAACTACTTCCTCCCGTTGAAATTAAATCTTCTACCACAATTACATTTTGTCCTTTTTGTAAAAAACCTTCTACTTGATTTTGTCTTCCGTGTTTTTTAGCCTCTGGTCTAACGTATACAAATGGTAATCCCATCGCTTCTGCAACTAAAATTCCTATACCAATAGCACCAGTTGCAACACCAGCAATGACATCAGGTTTCCCAAATTTGTCTTCAATTTGCTTTACGAATTCATCTCGGATATAATTTCTAACCGCTGGAAATGAAAGAATTACACGGTTATCACAATAAATTGGACTTTTCCAGCCAGAAGCCCATGTAAAATGATTTTTTGTTTCTAATTTAATTGCGTTAATTTGTAAAAGCAATTCGGCTGTTTGTTGTGCTGTGTTGTTATTAAATATCATATTGCAAATGTATAAAGTTTTTGTAAACGATAAACCACTTTTTTTGACAAATAAGTTTGAAAAGGAAACAAATTTTAAAATTTATTTGTTGGAAACAGTAAATATTCCAAAAGTAATCTCAGAATTATTTTTGAATAAAATTCAAAGTGCCTATTTATACCATTCAGATGAAAAGTTGATTATGAAAACTTTGAAATCTAAAATTCCTGTGGCAAAAGCTGGCGGTGGATTAGTCTTCAATTCCAATGGTGAAGTATTGTTTATTTTCAGAAACGGAAAATGGGATTTACCAAAAGGTGGTATTGAAAAAGACGAAACCATAGAAGCTGCAGCTATACGTGAAGTAGAAGAAGAAACGGGTGTTTCAGGACTAAAAATTACTGAAAAACTTCAAAAAACCTATCATATTTTTAAACGCAACGGGCGATATAAATTAAAAATTACCTATTGGTTTAAAATGGAAACTGATTTTACAGGTAAAACCGCCCCACAAGAAGATGAAGGAATTGAAAAAGCAGTTTGGTTAAAACCTTCAGAAATAGAAGCAGCACTAGGTAATTCTTTTGAGAATATTAAGTTACTGTTTGAATCTGAAAAGGTGATTTAGGTTTTAGAATTTAGAATTATGAAATTCAGTTTTAAGTTATTAATATCTCTATCACTCCTTACAATTCTAACTTCTTGTTCAGAATATAAATATATTGATAATCCAAAATCTGGAAATAGTATTGATTATAAAGATTTTGGTTTTAAACAATCTGAAAATTACAATACTTTTTATTCAAGAAAAAAAATTGGAATGAGTGCTGATAATCAAACTACTTATTATCAGCATTATGATATTAATGTTCCAAAAAACATAAAAAATTGGCAGTATTTTAATACGGAATTTTTAATTGAATATGATGATAAACAAATAATTTCAATAAATCCTGGAATAGAAATCAAAAATGAAAAAATTACTGATTGGAAGGTATTAGATGATAATGGTAATTTACTTTCTGGTATATCAGACTTTTATAGAACTGTTCATAAAAAAAGATGGGATTATTTAGCTAAAGTAAAGTCTGGAAGAATTACCAAAATATTTAATGATGGACATTCTACAATAATATTATTTAATATAAAAAAGGAGAATGTTGTAGAATTTTCTAATATTAAAAATACTTTGAAGTATATAAATAAACTCCATTAACAACTTATTTACAAATTAATCAAAATAAATAATTTACATTTGCTCAAAATTTGCAAATCGGCAAAGTCTAAATGAAGAAAATAGGTTTTAAATATTTCTTTTTACTTTTTATCTCTGTATTGAGTTGTCTTGGTATTTACACAAAATCAATTCAAAATACAGGTAAGATATTTTCTCATTATGTTGTGCATCATGCAGAAATGAGTGCTGGAAAAAAACATCAGCTTTTGCAAAGTTCTTTAGCAAATGAAGTAGATTTTGAAAATATTGAAATTTGTGAATCAGAAATTGATGAAACTGATTTTTCAATTAAAAAGTTTTTAAATAATTTCCGATTTTCAGATACTTATTTAAGTACCGAACTTTATGAAAATCAAATCGCTGTAATTAAAAATGGCTTAACCACTTGTAATTACAAGAAATACTTAACCACATCCAACCCCATAAATATTAAATTCTGCGTTTATAGAATTTGATTGAATGTTTTATTTACAAAACTTTCAATAGTAGTATCATGCTCTATTGATATCTTTTTATTACTCAAAAACATTTAATTAATTTTTATAAATATAGTTATGGCTAAAAGAATTTTTATGCTATTAAGCTTAGGTAGTGCTTTATTACTAGCTAGCTGTGGTCACAAAGAAGAACACAAAGAAGAAAAAACTGCATTTTTAGCAACAAATCCAATTATTAAAGACACTGTTGTTACTAAAGATTACGTGTCTCAAATCCAATCATTTCGTCACATCGAATTAAGAGCCTTAGAAAAAGGTTATCTTCAAAAAATATATGTAGATGAAGGTCAATTTGTTAGAAAAGGTCAAATTTTATTTCAAATTATGCCCAATCTGTATCAAGCAGAAATGCAAAGAGCTAAAGCCGAAGCAAATTTCGCAAGGATAGAATATTTAAATACCAAAAAATTAGCGGAAAGTAATGTAGTTGCTCCAAACGAATTATTAATGGCAAAAGCAAAATTAGATAAAGCGAATGCCGAATTATCTTTAGCTAATGTTCATTTAAAATTTACTGAAATTAGAGCGCCATTTGATGGGTTTATCGATCGTTTTCAAGTAAAATTAGGAAGTTTAGTGGATGAAGGTGATTTACTTACTAACCTTTCTGATAACAGTAAAATGTGGGTATATTACAATGTTCCTGAAGCAGAATATTTAGATTTCAAAGAAAAACAGAAAAATGGAATTCATACTAATGTGAACCTTTTAATGGCTAACAATAAGTATTTTGATCAAACTGGAGTAGTGGAAACTATTGAAGCTGATTTCAACAACGAAACAGGTAATATTTCTTTTAGAGCTACTTTCCCAAATCCAAAAGCCCTATTAAGACACGGGGAAACTGGTAATATTCACATTACATTACCATATAAAAATGCTATGTTAATTCCTCAAAAAGCAACTTTTGAAGTATTAGATAAGAAATATGTTTATGTTATTGATAAAAACAATGAAATTAAATCGAGAGAGATTGTAATTGCTGCAGAATTGCAACATCTTTTCATTGTAAAATCAGGGTTAAAAGAAACGGATAAAATTCTTTTAGAAGGAATTCGTTTAGTTAAGGAAAATGAAAAAGTACATATCAGATTAGAAAAACCTGAACATGTATTATCGCATTTAGAACTTTACGCAGAATAATCGCAATAACTTAAATAGTAAAAAACATGTTTAGTAAATTCATACATAGACCCGTTTTTGCGATAGTAATTTCGATTGTTATTGTGTTTATGGGAATCTTATCCATCTTTAAATTGCCAACGTCGCAATTTCCAGATATTGCTCCAACTACAGTAAATATTTTTATCGCTTATCCAGGTTCTAGTGCCGATGTATTAGTGAAATCGACACTTATTACCTTAGAAAACTCTATTAATGGTGTACAAGGAATGCGTTACATGGCTACAGACGCAACCAGTGCCGGTGAAGCCACTTTAAGAATCATTTTTGAACCAGGAACCGATCCAAATCAGGCGGTAATTAGGGTAAAAACTAGGGTTGACCAAGTTATGCCGTTATTACCAGAATTAGTTCAAAGAGAAGGAGTTGTAATTACTCCAATTCAGCCAAGTATGTTGATGTATGTGAACTTATATTCGAAAGATAAAGGTATGGATGAAAAATTCCTATACAATTACGCGAATGTTAAAATGCTTCCAGAAATCAACCGTATTAATGGTGTAGCAAGATCACAAATTTTAGGAAGTAGAACGTATGCAATGCGTGTGTGGTTAAATCCAGAGCGTATGAGAGCTTACAATATTTCTACAGATGAAGTAATGACTGCTTTACAAGAACAAAGTATAGTAGGACGTCCTGGGCGTATCGGACAAAGTTCGGGTATCAAAGCACAATCTTTAGAATATGTATTAACGTATAAGGGTAGATATAGCGAACCAGAACAATATGAAAACGTTATCATTCGTGCCAATGCCAATGGTGAAAGTGTTCGCTTAAAAGATATTGGTAGAGCAGAATTAGGAAGTGAATTCTTTGATATTTATTCGAATTTAGACGGACATCCATCAGCTTCAATCGTATTAAAACAAAACTATGGTAGTAATGCGAATGAAGTTATCGAAAAAGTAAAAGAAAAATTAGAGGAAATGAAAGAAACGTTTCCTCCAGGATTAGATTATAAAATTAGTTATGACGTTTCAAAATTCTTAGATGCTTCAATCGAACAAGTTATTGATACACTTAGAGATGCCTTTTTACTGGTAGCCTTAGTAGTGTTTATTTTCCTTGGAGATTGGCGTTCAACCTTAATTCCAATCTTAGCCGTTCCAGTTTCCTTAATTGGAGCCTTCTTTGTGATTCAATTTTTTGGAATATCGATAAATTTAGTTACCCTTTTTGCCCTTGTGTTAGCTATCGGAATTGTGGTCGACGATGCGATTGTCGTCGTCGAGGCAGTTCACGCGAAGTTTGAAGAATTCCCAGATATTACACCATACAAAGCTGTAAAATTAGTATTAGGTGAAATTGGAGGTGCAATTATTGCAATTACAGCAGTAATGGTTTCAGTATTTATTCCGATTTCATTCATGTCTGGCCCAGTGGGAACTTTCTATCGTCAGTTCTCTATTACTATGGCAAGTTCGATTGTAATTTCTGCAATTATCGCCTTAACATTAACACCAGTTTTATGTGCGATGATGCTAAAAAATCATCATGCTGATCATCATAAAAAGCAAAATATTCTAACAAAATCATTAGATAGCTTTAATCGTGTATTCGACAAACTTACTGGTAGATATGTTGATTTATTAAAATCTATTGTGAGTAGAAGATGGTTAACATTTTTCATATTAATTGCTTTCTGTGGAGGAACATTTATTATCAGTAAAGTACTTCCATCTGGATTTATTCCTAGTGAAGATCAAGGAACAATTTATGCGATTATTCAAACGCCTCCAGGTTCAACTTTAGAAACAACAAATGAGGTTTCTCAAAGACTACAAAAGGTTTGTGAACATGTTGAAGGAGTAGAATCTGTTTCATCATTAGCGGGTTATGAAATTATGACTGAAGGGCGTGGTTCCAATGCAGGTACATGTTTGATTAATTTGAAACCATGGGATGAAAGAGAGCATAATGTAACCGAAATCATGGAAGAATTAGAAGAAAAATCTAAAGATTTAGGTGCGAAAATTGAATATTTCGAACCACCTGCAATTCCTGGATTTGGTTCTTCTGGTGGATTCTCAATGCGTTTGTTAGATAAGAGTACAACTGTAGATTATAAAGATTTCGATAAAATCAACAAAGATTTTATGGAACATCTAGAGAAACGTAAAGAATTAACTGGTTTATTCTCTTTCTTCGCGGCGAATTATCCACAATATGAATTAGAAATTGACAACCAATTAGCCATGCAAAAAGGTGTTTCTATTGGTAAAGCAATGGAAAATCTGGATATTTTAATTGGTAGTACTTACGAGCAAGGTTTCATTAAGTTCGAGCGTTTCTTTAAAGTTTATGTACAATCAGATCCTAAATTTAGAAGATTACCTTCAGATGTATTGAATTTATTCATTAAAAATGATAGAGGCGAAATGGTTCCTTATTCTGCTTTCATGAAATTAAAGAAAACACAGGGTCCAAATGAGATTACTCGTTTTAATATGTATAACTCGGCAGCTATTCAAGGATTACCTGCAAAAGGATATACAACTGCGGAAGCCATTCAAGCTGTTCAGGAAGTAGCTAAAGAAACATTACCACCAGGGACTGATAATGCAAGGCCAGCACTTACGTACGAGGAAGCGAATAGACGAAAAGAATCAAATAATATCTATTAAAGAGGATTGGCATTCGTTTATTTCGTTTTAGCTGCACAATATGAAAGTTTCATTATTCCATTATCTGTTGTGTTTTCTTTACCAGTTGGAGTTTTTGGTTCGTTCTTATTATTGAAAATGATGGGATTACAAAACGATATTTATGCCCAAATTGGATTAATCATGTTAGTTGGATTATTAGGTAAAAATGCCGTATTAATTGTAGAGTTTGCCGTCCAGAAAAACCAAGAAGGATTGTCCATTATTGAAGCGGCAATTGAAGGAGCTAAAGTGCGTTTCAGACCAATTTTAATGACATCATTTGCCTTCATCGCTGGATTAATTCCGTTGATGTTAGCATCAGGCGCGGGAGCAATTGGTAACAGAACATTAGGTTCTGCTGCTTTAGGAGGAATGCTTTTCGGAACCATATTCGGAGTAATTATTGTACCCGGATTGTATTACATTTTTGGTTCTTTAGCTGACGGTAGAAAATTAATTAAAGATCAAGAATTTAACCCATTATCAGAAGATTTCAATTATTACGATAGTAAAGATCAAAATGACGAAGATGAAGAAAAATAGTATAAAAATTCTAGTAGTTACTGGATTACTTTTAATCTTGAATGCATGTGGTATTCCAAAAACCACAATTCAGGAAAATAAAGTGGCACTGCCATCAAATTTCAATGCTAATTCAAATGAGAAAAATAGTGCTGGTAAAGTAAAATGGAAAGACTTCTTTGAAGATCCATATTTACAAAAACTAATCGATTCAACGTTAGTAAATAATAAAGAATTGAATATTTTAATGCAAAAAGTAAATATGGCACAAAATGAAATTCAAGCTAGGAAAGGTGAGTACCTTCCTAGTGTTGGATTTGGAGCTGGCGCCGATTTAGATAAAGTAGGAGAGTTCACTCGTAATGGAGCAGTTGAGAAAAATCTGAATATCCGTGAAGATGAAAAATTTCCTGAGCCTTTAACAAATTATAAATTCGGATTGTATAGTTCTTGGGAATTGGACGTTTGGAAGAAACTTCGCAACTCTAAAAAAGTAGCTGTAATGGAATATATGGCTTCTCAAGAAGGAAGAAATTATTTAATTACCAATTTGGTTGCCGAAGTAGCTAATTCTTACTACGAATTGATTGCATTAGATAGTCAGTTGAAAAATTTAGAGCAAAATATTGAAATTCAGAAAAATGCTTTGAAAATTGTTCAATTATTGAAAGAATCTGCAAGAACAACACAATTAGCCGTAAAACGTTTTGAAGCTGAAGTTCAAAAAAATCAGAGTGAGATTTATAATTTGAAGCAGGATATTGTAGAAGCTGAAAATAAAATTAATTTTTTAGTAGGTCGTACACCTCAAAAAGTGGAAAGAAATTCGGATAACTTCATCAATTTACAACCAAAATTTGTAAACATTGGATTACCAGCTGAATTATTAGAAAACAGACCAGATATTAAGCAAGCACAATTAGAATTAGAAGCTGCTAAACTGAATATTCAAGTTGCAAAAGCTAATTTCTACCCACAATTTGGTATTAAAGCTGGAGTGGGTTATGAATCTTTTAATCCAAAATATTTATTAAATTCTCCACAATCATTATTGTATTCTGTTGTTGGAGATGCGATTATGCCATTAGTAAATAGAAATGCGATTAAAGCAACTTATAAAACGGCTTCTGCAAAACAAATTCAATCGGTTTACGAGTATGAGCAAACTGTTTTAAGAGCTTATACGGAAGTTGTAAATCAATTGTCTAAAATTGAAAATTTAGAAAACTCATTCAAATTAAAGAATGATCAAGTTACCGCTTTAAATGAATCGATACAAATTGCCAATCAATTATTCCTTTCTGCAAGAGCAGATTATATGGAAGTTTTGTTAACGCAACGCGATGCATTAGAAGCTAAAACAGCATTAATTGAAACCCGCAAAAATCAAATGTTAACTGTCATTAATTTGTACAAAGCACTTGGTGGAGGTTGGAATTAATTAGATTTATTTGAGTAATTATTTTAAATCGAAAAGTCATCTGAAAAGATGACTTTTTTCGTTTTATTTAAATTCGTAAATCCCGAATCGTAAATCAATTCATTCTATAAACCGGATATTGCATAAACGCTTTTTCAAAGTATTTAGAATGTTTATACACCCAATATAATTGATCACCACCGTTTTCAGCAAAAGCTTTATCAGATTGTTTTTTAGCTTCGAATTCTTGTTTTAAAGTAGGATTTTCAGCTAAAATTTGAGACGCCATGTCTTCAAATACATAAGCCGAATAACCTTCTTTTTGTTGCAGAATAGTATCGAAGAAATTCCAATTGAAAAATGAATCAACAGATTCTGGCTCTAAGGTTTCTATTAAATATTTAACAGCTGCTTGCTTGGTAAAAAATACATAATCACCCATATAAAATTTTACTTTTTGAGTCGATTTGGAAACTTTGGTATTATAATGTCCGTAATGACCTTCATATGGGTTTTTAGATGTTTGATAACTCTCAATTTTATAAGATTCCACTTCAATAATCGTATCGTTTTGAATTTGAGTATAATTTATACCATTTAATTTTAAAATATCAATAACTTGCCATTGGGTTTGTGGAATAATATATGATTTTGGAATGGTTACAAATTGACTTGGTTTATAGTTTCCATAAAACGGAATTTTCTTTGTAAATGGTTTACTTCTATCGTAATACAATCTGTCTTTTCCTGAAATATCACTTGGTTTGTAACCGCCTTCAAAACCTTTAAAATCAATATATGACACTTTTGTAGAATCTAGTGTCCATTGCAATGGATATTGTTTTCCATGCATAAATTCATTGATAGCAGCTTTACGCATTTGCTTGATTTTTTCCCAATTTGCATCAGCAAAGTTAATCGTACTTACCATAAATTCATACGTAACATGAACTCGGTTTTTATAAGCTTTAAGCATGTGCGTTTCAGGAACAAATCCTAATGTATGAAACAAAGTAGTGTATCCAGTGGCATATCTTGGTGTGTCAGTAAATTGCTCAAAACCTTTATCAGGCGTAGTGCTATGAACATTTACATATGGAACTACATCAATTTTCTTCTTATTCATATCTTTCACAATCGAAGGATATAATTCATTGATAAAATAGTTACCTAGAGTATTTCCCAATTTTTCATGTTGAGTAGCAATACAAGTAAATGTATATTGATAATCAGCACCATTAGAAACATGATTATCTAAAAAGATATCCGGTTCTAAATCTGAAAATAGCTTTTGAAAACTTCTTGAGTTTTTTGTATCCGATTTAATAAAGTCGCGATTCAAATCATAATTTCGACCATTTCCTCTAAAACCATATTCTTCTGGTCCATTTTGATTAGCTCTTGAACTTGAGTTTCTATTTAACATTCCATCTATATTATACACCGGAATTGCTGCAATAAATGTGTTTTTTGCGGTTTGTATTTTTCCAGAAGCCAAATCTCGCATCAACATCATGGTAGCGTCAATTCCGTCTGGTTCACCTGGATGGATTCCATTATTTATTAAAATTACCGCTTTTTTTGCAGCATTATATCCATCAAAATCAAATTTTTCTTCACTTGAATACAATACTAAATGCAAAGGTTTTCCACTATCAGTTTTACCTAGTTCAATCATAAAAATTGAAGAATATTTTCTGTCTAATTCTCTATAATATTCAATACATTCTTCATAAGTTGTCGATTGATTTCCATTACCTTTTTCAAATGGAGTAAGTAAATTATTTTGAGCGTTTACAAATAGTGAAGTAAACATAAAAAACAGAAAGAATCTCATAAATGTGTATTTGCTTCTCAAAAGTAAGGATTAAACTTAATACTTCCAACTTTAAAAAACTACCTTTGCAACATGAACAAAAATTTACATTCCAACAATATACTTTTGAATTTAGGTATCGAAAGTTTAAATAAAATGCAGGTTACTGCAGAAACGTCAATTTTAATTGATTCTGATGTAGTATTGCTTTCGCCAACTGGTTCAGGAAAAACAT
>CAMLRV010000035.1 GCA_946482495.1 uncultured Flavobacteriia bacterium | reverse complement strand
TTAAATGAAAAAAGTTATTCTTATATTTTTTTTACTTGTAAATACTGTTTCTTTTTCACAAACTAATTTTGAAAAAGCAGAGAAACTATTTAAAGAAAAGAAATATACAGAAGCTAAAATTTTGTTCGAATCTTATTTAAAAAGCACACCAAATCATCAAAAAACGATAGAATATTTAGGAGATATTGCAGGATATACTAAAAAGTGGGATATTGCAATTGATTATTATAAAAAGCTTAAAACACAAAATCCAAATAGCGCTAATTATTGGTTTAAATATGGTGCAGCAATGGCTATGAAAGCGAAATCTGTCACTAAGTTTAAGGCTTTTGGAATGATTGATGATATTGAAACTGCTTTTTTGAAAGCTTCAGTTTTAGATAAAAAGCATATTGAAACACGTTGGGCATTAGTGATTTTCTATATCGAATTGCCAGGAATTGTTGGGGGAAGTGAAAAAAAAGCTAATAAATATGCAGATGAATTACTGACCATTTCAAAAGTCGATGGCTATTTAGCCAAAGGTTATATTGATGTGTATTATAAAAGATATAAAGAAGCGGAAGTTAATTTGATCAAAGCGCATCAAATTGGTAAATCGGCAACAACGTATGCAAAATTGTACGATTTGTATATGAACAAATTAAAAGATAAAGCAAAAGCATTAAGTATTAAAAAGTAAAAAGAAATAAGTTTATAGTTTGTAGTTCCTAGTTAACAATAAACAATAAACCAAAAACATAATAAATGAGAACACATTTCATAGCTATTGGCGGAGCAGCCATGCACAATTTAGCATTAGCATTACACAATAAAGGATATCAAGTTACAGGTAGCGATGATGCTATTTTTGAACCTTCAAAATCACGATTAGAAAAAAAAGGTTTATTGCCGAAAGAAGAAGGTTGGTTTCCTGAAAAAATTACTTCAGATATTGAAGCCATTATTTTGGGAATGCACGCTAAAGCGGATAATCCAGAATTGCTTAAAGCTCAAGAATTAGGCTTAAAAATTTATTCGTATCCAGAGTTTTTATACGAGCAATCTAAAAATAAAACTCGAGTAGTGATTGGTGGTTCACATGGAAAAACAACTATCACTTCTATGATTTTACATGTGATGCATTACCATAATATTGAAGTCGATTATATGGTTGGTGCACAATTAGAAGGATTCGATACAATGGTTCATTTAACAGAAACAAATGATTTTATTGTTTTAGAAGGTGATGAATATTTAACTTCTCCAATCGATTTACGTCCGAAATTCCACTTGTATCAACCTAATATTGCATTGTTATCTGGAATTGCTTGGGATCATATTAACGTGTTTCCAACTTTTGATAATTATGTAGAACAATTCAGAATTTTCGCCAATCAAATCACAAAAGGTGGTATTTTAATTTATAACGAAGAAGATGCTGCGGTGAAATCGGTTGCAGAAGAAACTCAAAATCCAATTCGTAAAATTCCTTATCAAACACCAGTTTATTCGGTAGAAAATGGAACAACTTTATTAGAAACACCAGACGGACCTATGCCAATTGAAGTTTTCGGAGCCCATAATTTAAGTAATTTAGCTGGTGCGAAATGGGTTTGCCAATGCATGGGAGTAGACGAAGCAGATTTCTATGAAGCCATTGCTAGTTTTAAAGGTGCAAGTAAACGACTAGAAAAAATCGCAGAAAGTTCAAACAAAGTAGCATATAAAGATTTTGCACATTCGCCAAGTAAAGTTTCGGCAACAACAAAAGCGGTAAAAGCCCAATATCCAGATAGAAAATTAATTGCATGTTTAGAATTGCATACTTATAGTAGTTTAAATGCCGAATTCTTAAAAGAATATGAAGGCGCTTTAGATGCTGCTGATGTGGCGGTTGTTTTTTATTCACCTGATGCAGTAAAAATTAAACGCTTAGAAGAAGTTACTTACGAGCAAATTGCGCAATCTTTCAAAAGAGACGATTTAATTATTTATACGAATCCAACCGAATTTAAGGACTTTTTATTCAAACAAAATTTTGATAATTCGGCATTACTTTTAATGAGTTCAGGTAATTATGGCGGTTTGAATTTTGATGAAGTCAAAGAATTAGTCAATTAGACGATTAGTCAATGTGCCAATATATAAAACCCTCCAAAAGTTCAAAACTCTTGGAGGGTTTGTTTTTTATTTTCCATATTGAAAATGCCCCACAATCGTATAACTAAACAAACAATCTTCCAATACTTGTCCGCCACCAACATTGTGTACAATTAAATTTCGCTTGCCATCTTCCGATTTTAAATGTGTAATAATCCCAATATGTGGTAATTTATCATTAATCATCCAAGTCACAATTTCCCCAGTTTTATAATCGTTTGCATTTTGCGAAATTGGTAATGTTGTTCCTTTTCTCCCAAAGAAAATTTCCAAATTAGGAACGCGTCTGTGGTCTATATTTTTATCAGTAGTTTTTAATCCCCATTTTTCTAAATTCGGATATTTGCTAAAATTTGTAACCATATCTTCATGGACTTCTTTCTGTAAATCGATATTCAATTTTCTGTATGCGCGAATAATTACATCCGTACAAACTCCAGTTTTAGCGGGAACATCACCATTCGGGTATTTTAACTTCACGTAATCTGGTGTATAAACCACCTCTTTGTCAATAATTGAAATGGCTGCGTTAGAAAGTCTTTCTCCAAAAGAATTTGGATTTTCGATTGGAGTAATATTCTGTTTTTCGGAAATTCGAATGTTTTTATCTGCAAGAGTAACTTCTTTTTTACAAGAAGTAAAACCCAAAAGAAAACAAAGAATAAAAATGTAGTTCATAAATAGTGGTTTTTTATAGAACGGATTTGTAATCATTTTATTTTGAAAGACTTTGAAAAATTTTTACATTTGATTTTTATAAACGCCAAAAATAATTTCATGTATACGCCAATTAATCAGTGGGACGAAGACGATCGTCCTAGAGAAAAACTACAACTAAAGGGAAAATCTTCCTTATCCGATTCCGAATTACTTGCCATCTTAATTGGTTCTGGCTCTCCTAATGAAAGTGCCGTACAATTGTGTCAGCGTATTTTAGCTTCATCAAATAATAATCTGAATCAATTAAGTAAATTATCGATTAATCAATTAACACAATTTAAGGGAATTGGTGATGCAAAAGCCATAACTATTATTGCTGCTTTAGAATTAGGTAGAAGAAGAAGGTTAGAAGACGCTACTGAATTACCTCATATTACTTCGAGTAAAAAAGTATTTGAAATGATGCAGCCTATCATTGGCGAATTACCTCATGAAGAATTTTGGGTGTTGTATTTGAATAATTCGAATAAGGTCATTCATAAATCGCAAATTAGTAAAGGCGGAATTACTGGAACTGTTGTTGATTGTAGAATGGTTTTTAAAACGGCATTTGAGCATTTTGCCACTTCCATAATTTTATGTCACAATCATCCTTCTGGGAAATTGCAAGCCAGCGAAAGCGATTTGCATTTAACCAAAAAAATGAAATTAGCCGGACAAACGTTAGATATTTTGGTGCAAGACCATATTATTATCACCGAATTTGGGTATTTAAGTTTTAAAGATGTTGGAATTTTTTAATGATAGGTACACAGATTTTACAGATTAAAAAAAAATAGTATGGAGAATTTTAAGCATAAGTTAATAACTGAGAAAATATTAAAAGCCTATTATAATGTTTATAATTCCTTAGGGTTTGGTTTTTTAGAAAAAGTTTATGAAAGAGCTTTGGTAATAGAATTAGAAGAATTAGGATTGAAGATTGAATCTCAAATGCAAATAAATGTTTATTATAAAGGTAATTCTGTTGGTAATTATTTTGCTGATATTATAGTAGAAGATAAAGTTATAATTGAATTAAAATCTGTTGAATTTTTGATTTCTGCACATTCAAGTCAATTATATAATTATTTAAAATCAACAGAAATAGAAGTTGGCTTGCTTTTGAATTTTGGAGATAAACCAGAATTTAAAAGAATTATATTTACTAATAACCGTAAGATGAATTTGAAGAGTTGAAAAATCTGTTTTGTAATTTAAAAAAAATGAAAATCAAAAAAGTATAAATATTAAAAGACAATTTAAATCTGTTCAATCATAAAAATCTGCGTACCTAATTGTGTTTTTTTAGAAAAGTTTAAGACATTTTTTATTCCATTTCATTATCTTGCGTCGTAATTTATTTTAAAAGATGATAAGTACTAAAAACATCACGTTTTCTTATAATCAAGACCAAACTTTTATCATGCCCGATTTGTTTTGTCAGGCTGGTAATACTATTTTGGTTACAGGAAATTCTGGAAAAGGAAAAACGACTTATTTGCATATTTTAGCTGGATTGTTGCAACCAAATTCTGGTGAGATTTTTATTCATAATAAGGAAATCACTCATTTGAAAAGCAGTAAAGCTGATAAGTTTCGTGGTAAAAATATAGGTGTTGTTTTTCAAAAATCACATTTTATTGCTGCACTTTCCGTATTGGAAAATTTAGAAATGGCAAGTTGGTTAGCAACTGGGAAAAAACACACTAAAAGAGCTCAAGAATTATTACAAAAACTAGATATTGCCGAACAAGCACATAAATTACCTAGTCAGTTAAGTGTGGGGCAACAACAAAGAGTGTCTATTGCTCGTGCTTTGATTAATGAGCCTAAAGTTTTATTGGCAGATGAGCCAACTTCAAGTTTAGATGATAAAAATGCAGATAAAGTAATTGAATTATTAGAAGGTTTGTCAAAAGAATATAAAACGGCTTTGATTATTGTAACCCACGATAGTCGTATCAAACAAAAATTTACTAACCAAATTACAATGGTATGATCGGAAAATTAGCTTGGAAAAATATTTGGTTTAAACCTTTAAATACCATTTTAAGTATCTTGTTGTTAACGGCTTCAGTAGCTATTATCACGGTATTAATTTTGGTTGAAAAACAATTCGAAGAAAAATACCAAAGCAATTTAGATGGTGTTGATTTAGTGTTAGGAGCACAAGGAAGTCCATTGCAATTGGTATTGTCTTCAGTATATCAAGTGGATGATCCAACAGGAAATATCAGTTATGATTCTGTAAAAGTTTGGATGAAACATCCGTATGTAAAAAAAGCCATTCCGTTAGCATATGGTGATAATTATGTGGGATTTAAAATCGTTGGAACGACACCAGATTATATTGAAAAATATCAAGCGAAAATTGCTGAAGGAAATGTTTTTGAACATAATTATGAAGTGGTTGTTGGAGCCGATGTGGCCGAAAAATTAAATCTAAAATTAGGAGATAATTTTAAAGGAACACATGGTAGTGCTGCAGAAGGTGAAGTTCATGAACATGGCGAATATGTTGTAGTAGGAATTGCTTCTAAAACAGGGAAAGTAATTGATAATTTAATCTTATCAAATATTCCGACGGTTTGGCAAATGCACCATGAAGAAGGTCATGAAGAATCTCATGAAGAAGTAGCTGAAAATCCTGCTCATGGGGAACCAGGTCATATACATCATGAAGATGAAGTAGCCGAAAATCCAGCTCATGGAGAACCCGGACATGTGCATGACGAACACGAACACGACATGACAATTGATGAACCAAATATGGAAATTACTTCGGTATTAATTGAGTTCAGAAATAAAATGGGTGTTTTTATGTGGCCAACTCTAATCGCTCAAAATACAAAAATGCAAGCGGCTTTACCAACATATCAAATGAATAGAGTTTTTGATATGTTCGGTGTGGGAATCAATGCCTTGAAGTATTTAGCTTTCGGAATTATGTTAATTTCTGGAATTTCTATTTTTATAGCATTGTTCAATACCTTAAAAGAAAGAAAATCAGAATTTGCCTTAATGCGTGTGAACGGTGCCAAAAGACGCCAATTACTTTTAGTAGTTTTATTGGAAAGTATGATGCTTTGTGTAGTTGGCTACTTGTTTGGCACAATTTTAGGTAGAGTTGGGATAGTTCTGTTGTCACAAGCCTCAGAATCAGATTTTAAATTAGGATTTAATCCTATGGAAATTATTTGGAAAAAAGAAGGACTTTTATTTGGATTAACCTTGTTAGTCGGATTAGTTGCTGCTCTTATTCCAGCCATCAAAGCATATACATTAAACATATCAAAAACTTTAGCAAATGCGTAATTCAGTAAAAATAATCTTAGCTTTATTTGTTGGGATTTTCTTGTTCAGTTTTCAAAATCAAAAGGAAGTTACTACTTATAAACCTTCAAGTAAAGTTGTAGTTGCTGCAGATACTCTAACTTGGAAATTATTAGGAGAAATTAAATATATGAAGAAAAAACATGCTTCATATGGTGAAGTTGATTTTCCAATTATAAATTCAAAATTGAAAAAATTAGCCAAAAAAACTATTGTAATGAGTGGTTTTATTGTGCCAATTGACAATAAAAATTATGCGTTAAGTAAAAATGTTTTTGCTTCTTGTTTTTTCTGTGGGAAATCGGGACCAGAAACCATTATGGGAATTAAGTTTAAAGGAGCCACTCCAAAACTTAAAACGGATACTTACTTAACTATTAAAGGTACTTTTCGTCCGAACGAAAATGACGTAGAAGATTGGATTTACAATTGTGATAATGCCGAAATCGTAAAAGGAAATTAAATCTTGAACGAAATCAAGCACATATTTTTCGATTTAGATCATACACTTTGGGATTTTGAAAAAAATGCAGGTTTAGCTTTTGAGAAAATATTTCAAGAGTTGCATTTCGATATCGATACTCAAAAATTCATTGCAATTTATAATCCTATAAATGTGGCCTATTGGAAGCTGTATGAAAGAAATGAAATTGATCAAGAAACACTTCGTATCAATCGATTGAAAGATGCTTTTGAAGCCATTCATTTCGAAATAACTTTAGATCAAATTAATACTGTTTCGAAATTATTTATTGAATATTTAACTTCCAATAATCATTTGATTGAAGGTGCAATTGAAATATTAGATTATCTGAAAGAGAATTACAAATTGCATATTATCACCAACGGATTTTCTTTAGTGCAAGAAGTCAAGTTGCAAAAAAGTGATTTGGATAAATACTTTACAACCATTACCGATTCGGAATTAGCAGGTCATAAAAAACCACATGGAAATATATTTCAATATGCTTTGTCATCTGCTAATGCTTCTAAAAAGCAAAGTGTAATGATTGGTGATAGTTTCGAAGCCGATGTGTTAGGTGCTATGAATTTCGGAATGAAAGCTGTTTATTTTAATCCTGCCAATGAAATGGTTTCTCAAGAAGAATCCCACTATAAAAAAATATTTTTTTCCGATGAATTAAATAAGGGCGTTCCTAACATCCAAAATTTAAATAGAGCTTCGGAAGAAATTATTCAAATTCAAAAATTAACTCAGTTAAAAAATATATTATAATGAAGAAGTTTTTAGTAGTAGTAATCGTGTTGTTTTCATTAGTTTCATTTGCTCAAAAAAAGCAAATTATTCTTATTTCTAGTAAGTACGATTTTCAAAAAGAAAAAAATTCTTATAATATCAATAACATGTTGAAAGCCATTTTAACATCCAATAATTATGAAGTTTATTTTGATGATGAGATTTTGCCTTTGGAAATTGCTCAAAACAGATGTGATGCTTTAAATGGTATTTTGATAGATAATAGCAATTTGTTTTTAACTCGACTAAAATTTCAAATTAAAGATTGTCAGAATAATTTATTATTTGAATCAGCTGAAGTTAAAAGTAAAGAAAAAAACATACAAACAGGTTTTATCGATTGTATTAAGTTACTGAGTCCTGAGCTGAAAAAATATAAAGCTTCACTAATTCAAAAGAAAGAAGTGACTCAAAAAGAGTCTGATGCTAGTGGAGTAGTTAAATACAAATTGGTTGAAATTGCTAATGGTTTTGCCATTATGGATGCTTCTCCAAAAGTGATTTTGCAAATTTATAAAACAACTAATCCAAATGTTTTCATTGCTGATAAATTTGGGGTAAAAGGTGTTTTTACAAAACTAGAAAACAAAGGTATTTTTGAATATTATTTGAATGACAAATTAGTTGTTGAAGAGTTTTTGTTTTAACTAGATTATTGTGATGAAATTTTTCTTTCTTTTTTTGTTTTTTAATACGTATTTGTATTCGCAAAATGGAACTTTTAAATTACCTTCGAATGAAGTTGTGATTAATTCTATTTCCTTAATTAAAGAAGTAGATGGTAAAAAAGCGCCGAATACAGTTGAGAGAATTTATTTAGAAAAGAAGAATGATACATTGTTTGATGTAATAAAATACACAGTAAAAGATAATAATGATTTATTAAACATCGATTTGTCAAATTTTGACAATGACTCTTTATTATCAATGGCACTAAATAAAAAGCCTTTCAAAACTATATCATTTAAAAAATTTAATGATTTTTTAGGTTTGATTAATGAATTAGATGTAGAAAACATTAACAAAAATGGAATCAAAATTGGTTGTAATGTTGTTTCTGATTATCTAATAGTTTTAGAAAATAAAAATATTTCTATCACCTATAAAGTTAATTTTCCAGAAGTAAATACAGAAGAAAGAAAACTATCAGATTTTTTAAGTACTTTTAATTTGATTTTTGATGATTGTTCAAAAGAATAGCTATTTACTCTTAACTAATCACTAATATCCATATTTATCTTTCCATCGATTTTTTAAAAACTGACGTAATTCTTTTTCTCTAGCGTTTTCTCCAGGTTCAAAAAAAGTGGTTTCTGAAATTTCAGTTGGTAAAAATTCTTGTTCCGCAAAATTATTAGCATAATCGTGTGAATATTTGTATTCTTCACCATAGCCTAATTCTTTCATTAGTTTAGTAGGCGCATTTCGTAAATGTAGTGGAACAGGTAAATCTCCAGTTTGTTTTACAATTTGTTGCGCTTTTCCTATTGCCATATAACTGGCATTGCTTTTTGCTGAGGTGGCTAAATAAATAGCACACTGACTCAATATAATTCTACTTTCTGGATAGCCAATAGTGCTTACCGCTTGAAAAGCATTATTCGCCATGATAAATGCAGTCGGATTGGCATTTCCGATATCTTCACTCGATAAAATAAGCATTCTTCTAGCGATAAATTTCACATCTTCACCGCCTTCAATCATTCGAGCTAGCCAATATACCGCGCCATTTGGGTCGCTTCCTCTTATTGATTTGATAAAAGCAGAAACAATATCGTAATGTTGTTCGCCAGTTTTGTCATACAATACCGTATTTTTTTGAACTAATTGCATGACTTTATCATTCGTGATTTCTATGGTATCACTTTCTGTAGCATTGATAACTAACTCAAAAACATTCAGTAATTTTCTTCCATCACCACCAGATAATCGAAGTAAAGCTTCTGTTTCTTTTAGGTCGATTTTTTTGGTTTTAAGAATTTCATCTGTATCGATTGCTCGACGTAAAATGTATTCTAAATCTTCTTTGGTAAATGCATTTAGAATGTAAACCTGACATCTTGACAATAAAGCGGGAATAACTTCAAAACTCGGATTTTCAGTAGTAGCACCAATTAGCGTTACCCAGCCTTTTTCTACAGCGGCTAAAAGCGAATCTTGTTGTGATTTACTAAAACGATGGATCTCATCAATAAATAAAATGGGGTTTTTAGCAGTAAATAGTCCGCCGCTTTGTTTGGCTTTGTCAATCACATCGCGAATGTCTTTTACGCCAGAATTAATAGCGCTCAGCTCGTAAAACGGACGCTTGCTTTCTTGCGCCATAATTTGAGCTAAAGTGGTTTTTCCAGTTCCGGGTGGTCCCCATAAAATTAAACTGGGAATAATTCCTTTGGCGATTTGTTGTGTTAACGAGCCATTTTCACCAACCAAATGTGATTGACTAATGTATTCTGATAACGTTTTCGGACGGATTCTTTCTGCTAATGGTATTGTCATAAAGCAAATTTAAACAATGAATTCTTTTGAAGCAATCTTTTTTAATTTAATATACTATGCCAAAATTTCATACCTTTTACTTTGGCTTTATTTTTGACTTTTCACAAGCATGAACAAATCAACTATAGATAAGAATTTTTATTTTTCACCTTCGGTGTTCCTGTTGCCATTACTTTTTGTAATGATAATGTGGGTGTGTTTTTATGTGGGTTTAAATTATATTCCACAAATGCATGAATACGGAATTTTGCCTAAAACATTTAAAGGTTTGCGAGGTGTTCCGTTGCATGTTTTTATTCATGGAGATTTTAAACATTTGCTGAATAATTCCATTCCGATTTTCTTTTTGGTAATGGCTTTGAAATATTTTTATCGCCAACAATTTTGGAAAGTATTGCTTTTAGGAATTTTGTTTTCCGGAATAGGAACGTGGTTAATTGGTAGAAATTCCTATCATATTGGCGCTAGTAGTTTGGTGTATTGTTTGGTGAGTTTTATTTTCTTCAAAGGAATTCTAACCAAATATTACCGTTTGGTAGCACTGTCTTTAACTATTGTGTTACTATATGGTGGAATTGTGTGGTACATGTTTCCAAATCCTGAAACATTAAATGGTGGTGTGTCGTGGGAAGGGCATTTTGCAGGATTCGTAACGGGTTTAGCAATGGGAATTTTTGTAAAAACACCACAATTTGAAAAACCAATTTTCTACGAATGGGAACATCCCGATTTTGATCCATCAGATAAACCATTCTTTAAGCAATTTGATGAAAATGGGAATTTTATTAATCCGCCAAAACCTGAAATTGTGGAAGAAGTAAAACCAGAAGTTGAAAGTTATTTTACTTCTTCGATTAGAGTTATTTATGAGTTTTTGGGAGGAAAGAATTAGTGTTTTAAATTCATTTCGTTAATTTCTTTATCGACTTTTACCCAATCTGAATTATAAACTCCTACTTCTTTTGAAATGAAGAACCAATTAGTTATATAGTTTACTTCTACTGTTCTTTCATGATAACCAGCAAAACCAATATCATACATTTGAAATTCAACTTTTTTACTATCGTCAAATTTGTTTTGATAAATTATGGTTTGAGTTTTCCAAGAAGATGAAAAAAATATGGTATTCAAAATTCCAAAATTATAAACTTGGATTAATGCAATTGTTGGAAGTATAATTGCAACCAATTTCAATATGTTGCTTTTAATTAATAAAAAAATAAAAAGTATTGAAAACAAGCTAAATGGGATAATGCCCATAAAGATAAAAGATTTAAAACCTTGTTTTTTTATTTCTAAAATTTGATTGGTATCTAGTAAATAAAAAATATAGCAGATGAGAAAGATTCCAAAAATAAATATACTTAATTTTTTAATTTCTTTCATTTACTTAATGCTATAAACTGAACACTAAATACTCTTAAAGAAGTCTCTGTCTCACCGCTTCATATAAAAAAGCACCACAAGCTACAGAAACATTTAAAGATTCAATTGTTCCGAACATTGGTAATTTAGCTTTTTCGTCAACCACTTTTAAAACAGATGGATTTACTCCGCGCTCTTCGTTACCCATAATAATGGCAACTGGGACTTTGAAATCGATATCATAAATGGTTTCATCTGTTTTTTCTGTCGCCGCAACAGTTTTAATATCACAACTTTGTAAATGAAAAACAGCATCTTTAATATGATCAACTTTACAAATTGGCATATTGAAAACCGCACCAGCACTTGTTTTTACGGTATCACCATTTACTGGAGCAGAACCTTGTTTCTGAACGATAATTCCGTTTACACCAACACATTCTGCAGTTCTGATAATTGCTCCGAAATTTCTTGCATCTGATAATTGGTCTAAAATTAAGAATAATGGTGTTTTACCACTTTCTAAAGTTTGTTCAATTAATGCATCTAAATCGTGAAAAGCAATTGGTGAAATGGTTGCCACAGCACCTTGATGGTTCATGGAAGTAAAACGATTCAGTTTTTCCACTGGAACATAGCTAAAGTTTACATTCTTAGCTTTGATAGCTTTTAGTAAATCTTTCATTAAATCGCCCTGAGCATCTTTTTGAATAAATACTTTGTCGATAACTGCACCCGAGTTAATTGCCTCAATGATGGCTCTAATTCCAAAAATCTGATTGTCGTTTTTCATGCTGCAAAGATATACTATTCAGGTCAAGTAAAAAACAAAATGACTAAAGTTGTCTCACTTGGCTCTTTTTACTTTTAACTTTTTACTTTAGAAATACGTTTTAAAACTAATTTGTACGATTGAATTGGAAAGTTTGATGGTTTGATTTCCGGCATTTCCATTTGCATATACTAAATTGAATAATCCGCCATTGGTTAATAATCCTAATCCTAAACCTAAACCATAAAGTTGACCCTTACTTTTATTGGCTTTATCTTGATAGTAACCATAATCTGTAATTGTGAAGAAATATAAGTTAGAAGAAGCGACATATCTATATTCAGCAAAAATTCCACTAAAAATATTTCCTTGTAAACTATTTTCATTAAATCCGCGAATAGATTGAATTCCTCCAAAACGATACAATTCATTAGTGTAATAATCATTGCTTTGAAGGAAATAATTGTCGTTTTTCAAATGAATGTAATTCTTCTTATTGAGTTCGAGTAAGCGCTGAATTTGTAATTGTGCAAAAAACTGATTTGTTTTTTCGGTGCTAACGGTTCTATTCCCTAATCCAAATTTTGTAAAAATGGAAAATTTATCTGGAAATAAGGAATCATCAAAATCTATTTTTTTGTGTTCGAAAGTAATAGTGGTAAACGATGACTTTAGGTCTTTTACAAAGGAAGAAGATGTTTTTTGAATGGCCTCGGAAACATTGTCTTTGTAACCAATAAATATTTTGGTGTTGTAATTTATCATGTAGCCTAAATCGAAATCGAAATTGCTGTTTTGGAAAATTGTATCTTGTTTAAAGATTTTTAAATTGGCTTTTAAGGCTAACGGACTTTTGAAAATATACGCCAAATCTAAATTAACATTAAATGTGCTTTGTTTGTTTCCGTCGTTTTTCCAATATAAATTGAAACGTTCTCCTGAATTTAAATTGTTGTATAAATTCAAATCTAAATATCCATTGAATTGTAATTTCTGCTTTTCTTCGTTATTACCAAAACCTAAGAAACCATCGAAACTATTGTTTTTTCTTTTTTCTAAGTACAAATACACTTTCGTGGAATCTGTAGTTAATAAAGCCTCAGGATATTTAACTTGTGAGACAAATGGTAAGGAATTAAAATCTGAATGAATTTTTTTAATTATATCTTTATTAAAAGGTTTCGATTGGTATTTTCTCAAAAATACTTTTTTAATTCCAACAGGAAATTGATTGTAACCTTGAAAAACCAAATTGTTTATTTTTCGAACTTTGTTGAGATCAATAATTAAGTTGGCTTGTAAAATATTATTTTGTTTGTTGAAATGATCTAGTCTGATTTTTGATTGAGCAAATCCTTTCTTTTCAAGAATATTTAATTTTTCATTAATATAGTTTTCGGTATTCGAAACTAAAATAATTTCAGAATTTTTTAAATTCAAAAGTTCTTTTATTTCTTGGGGTAAACTATCTGTTTTGATTTCGATGTTTCGAGTTAAATTTCCTAAAGTATAAGTAAAGGTAAAACTGCTATCGTTTGTTTTTTTGGTTTCGAGAAGTTCATTTTCTAAATAACCAATTTGAAGTAACCGTTGATTGAATGTTTTTTGTGATTCTAGTAAGTCTTTAATTTCCTTATGTTTTTTGATGTAACCAATACTGTCAATAATTTTGTTTTCAACTGGAGATTTTCCTTCAATAGTTAAATAAAATTGCTGACAATATATATAAGGTGAAAATAAGAGTAAAAAAAACAGATTTTTCATAGTGTAAATATAACGTAATTTTTTTTGAATTTATTTTGCTGTTGTGATGTAAAAAAAGGCGAATTTCAATAATTTGGTTATCAAAAAGTTAGAA